>JAJYGZ010000135.1 GCA_021790495.1 Actinomycetes bacterium | reverse complement strand
GTCGTCGGCTGAACTGGTGGAGAGGCTCGCTCCATGCTTCTGGTCTCGCGCTCTAATCCGGCTCTTGACGCTGGCAATCTCAACGCACAAGCCGTCGCGGATAGCCCCTACCTCGCGCTCGGTATCGTTCGACCTCGATAAAGCACGTCGGCTCGTCTCAATCCATTGCGCCCGTAGCCGATCGAAATCAAGGAGAGGATCTTTTTCCTCGCGCGTTTTGAAGGCTGCTACCCGCCTCGCCTTTGAAGAGCTATAACTCGAAACCGACATATCAGCGAGAATCGCCTCTTGCCGGCGGGAAAAAACTCCGCTGGTAGCAATTTGTTTTGCGACCTCTTCGCTATTGCCATAACGCGAACCGAGCCGGCCAAAGCTCGGGTCGATCGAGTCGAGCCCAGACAATACGCCCGCCCCGCGAAGTCGGGCGTCGAGCGCCGAGAGGTACACCAGCTCGAGACGATCAGCGCCCCAAGAAATTGTCGAACCATCGAGAGCCCGTCTCTGAGAATTGGAATCTTGCGAGGAATTCGCTAGCAGGAGATGCGAATGAAGATGAGGGTCTTGAGTTCGCGAGGTCATGTGGACAAACTCCACGCCGCGAAGATCGGTTCCTCGCTCGAAGTAGCTTTGTCTGGCAGATCTCACACGAACCCATGCGTAGTCTCTCTCGATTGCATCGAAAACGGCATTGACGCCCGACCGATGGGCCTCGCTAACCGCGGAACGAGCGCTACGTGTGGCAATCCCGCACAAGACCGAGACCCACTTGGGAGCAGGCAAAATAACTTCAATAAACGAATTGGACCTCCGATCGGCGCTCAGGGCGTTACCGTGGATTCTCGTCATCTCCTGCTCAAGTTGGTCAAGCGCACCATCCTGGAGCGGCTCGCGAACGGAGTTCGCAAAAATGAGAGGCCTCCAGGCGTTAGACGCCTCGGGTGCGCCAAGCTGTTCGGACTCGGCGGCAAAATAGCTAAAGTCGCCGCTACGGCGACCGGAAACGATTACCGGCATGAAAGTTCTCCGCCTTCAACCTGACCTAAAGGAGCACGAAGGCAATTGGGGTAACGAACGAGTTCGATAGCTTGACCAAGCGAAGAACGAGGAGCCATGTAGCAAAGCTCCATAAAAATGACAGAAGGGCAGAAAATGCCGGGTAATTACGATGATATCGCCCTGTCGCCTTTTGGGCAAGGCAAACTGGACCTTGGTTAGCGACACTCGCTCACAAACGGTCGATTCGAGTGCCACGGAACCCAAAGCACCTAAGTGTCGGCGTCTCGGGAAGGCCGCGCAAATCTTCTCGTAACGGGCATCGACGCAATTGGCATGGCGACCCGGCATCCGCGGATAGCAGCGATACGCCTAATCCAAAACCGCATCGCGCAGCCGAGATGCGCACCAGTAGAACCGAGCCGCTAATTTAGCTCGCCTGCGCGCCGCCAGCCTCGCCCGCGGCATCCAAGACCTTGAGGATGGCCTCCGCAAGTTCGCGGGCCGCCGAGCTCGACAGTTCCACGGCAACCCTCGCAGCGGGACCCATGGCCGGATTGAGAAAATCAATGTTGAGCGTGTGCTCTTCCCTGGCGTGAACAGGATGGTCGTAATAGACGCTAGATTCCGCAAGTTCAAACCAGCCCGAGGCCCCCTTCCCCGAACCCGAAGTTGGAACTTTCTCAGTAATGTAAGTACACATTTCGCGGCCTAACTCAGCTTCTCTGCAAAAAACTCGGTGATTAGCTCCCAGCCCTTATTTGCCGCTTCAACCCGGTAATTCGGCCTCTCGGTGGCGAAAAACGCGTGCCCGGCATCTTCAAAGGTATGGAAGCGGTGCTTCTTCCCGGCGCTCGTTAATGCCTCGGACAAAAGCCGAACCTCATCCGGAGCTGGATTCTTGTCTTCGGCGCCGAACAGTCCGAGCAGCTCACAGCTCAAATTGGGAGCCAGGTCAACGATTGGGTTGATGCGAAGAGGAAAATCCTTCGCGGGAGGGCTGATGATAAACGCCCCGTAGCAGTCCACCGCGGCTTGGAAATCGAGACTTGCAGCGGCTAGAAAGCTCTGGCGCCCACCGGAGCAGTAACCGATGACCCCCACTTTTGAGTTCGAGTTGGAAAGACCGAGGAGGTAACTGCGCGCGCCAGCAACGTCACCAACGAGACGAGAATCTGGAACTCCTCCAGCAGCGCGGCTCGCTGCCGCCGCGTCGTCCGATGCGGCCCCAGGAGCCTCCCTAAAATGAAGATTCGGGCAAATCGCGTTATACCCCATTGCAGCAAGACGCCTGGTTATCTCCTTGGTACCTCGGTCAAATCCCGGCATATGGTGGATCACGACCACCGCCCCGGCAGATGGAACGGAGAGGTTCCGCGCCAGATAGGCTTCGATCGGATCGCCTTCGAATCCGGCGATCGTCACCGTTTCGGCTAACACAATGCCATCGGCCATATATTTCATCCTTTGTAAATAGCTCAAAACTGACTAAAAATCATACATCGCAGCAGCGTGTGCAATCGGTCGGCCCACCTAAGCAAAGCTGGCGCTCCGAGAGCAGCCTCGAAAAAGACTGCTCAGCGCAGCCTCTGTGCGATAAGTTCGATCTCGGCGCGAACTGTTCGCGCCATCGCAGCAGGTCCAACGACTCGTATCTCTCCTCCAGCCGCAGCAACCATCTTTGCGAGCCATCGGCTTGAAAGGACCATCAGCTCGACCCACGCCTTTTCGCCCGACGGACTGGGTCGAAGACTGCGATATGGCAGCCCACTGATGCGCCAGATAGCCTTTTCGTCCAATTCGAGAACAACGGGGTCCCCACCCTCAAA
>JAJYGZ010000155.1 GCA_021790495.1 Actinomycetes bacterium | reverse complement strand
CTCCTCACCGAGCACGACCAGGACGTCCTCAACACGATCGGAGCCCAGGTTGGCGCCTAATCGCAAAGTCAAGAAGCCGCGGCACTGGTCAAACCGCCTCGGGCGTCGGATGGAGCGCGCCTTCGGTGGCCCGCTCTTCTTCTGCTTCGAGTTCGACCGCAACCGGGCCGGAGTCGTCGAAGCGATCGGCGTCGCGACCTTCCCCGCGCCGGCAATCAGGGGCGATCTGCTTCCGGTGATCCCTGGCTCGCCGGTTGCCGACTTCGGCGCCAGGTGGCGGGTCCTCGGGATGTTCGCCGCTGGGAGGCTCCTGGTGGCATGGGACGCCGCGAGCGTGCTGCGGACACTGGAGCTCGAACTCGCCGGCAACCCGTCGGCCCTGGCTTGGCGGCGCATTTACGAAGTTCGTTCGCTCGCCGCTCAGACCTGGCCTGCGCTCAAGTTCGCCGGCCTCGAGGAGCTCGCCCAGGACCGCGGCGTGGAGATGAAGGATCCCCGGGCCCACGGCCGGGCCATGGCGACACTGGAGATCTTTTCCCAGATTGCGGAAGCGTGGGACGAGGATCCGCCCGAGTGGGGCCGAGCGACGCGCTAAGAATTGGCGCAGGGTCTCCAGGACCTCGGCAGACCGTGCGACGCTATCAGTCTACTGGTGCCGGATTTCTCCTATCATGACCAGAGGACCGCGAAGGACTAGGCGCCCCCGCGCAAAGGAGGGACACCCATGAAGTGCCATCTCTACCTACCAGTCGTGAGCTATCTCAACGGCGACGGCACTCAATACGCGTACGTCAAGACCGTTGAATACGAAGAGCTTCCAGGAGTGTCGACGTCGGGCGCCATGTTCGACTCCGTCGCATTGTTCTCGAATCCGGCCAACGTGCAGATGGCGGGAGGGTTCTTTGTCCCCGTGACGGAGCGACGGTGGACCTCAGAAACCAACGGTGACGTGATTCTTAGACTTGGATGGGTCCTGGTCGATGCGCCACAAGTAGTGGTAGACGGTCCGGATTACCGCCCACGACTTCTTTGGAAGTCATCGAACGTCGGCAACCTCTACGAAAGACTGCTCGGGAGCGGGTGGGACCGCTTTGCAGCATGATCGGCATGGGTGCTTTTCCCGGGCCTTCCTAATCGCGGGGCGTCTTGCTCGCCATGAAGGCCTACTGGAGCGCCGGGCGGCCCAGGTTGCCCCGTCTTTTGTCGCATTTGTGCTGTAGATTCTTCCTTCCTTGATTTTGTGGGTTAATCTTTTGCTGTCATCATGACGTAGTTGTGATCGAGGGCTGGAGGGTCACATGGCTACGGTTTTTGACGTCGCTAAGTACATCCTGGAGAAGCAGGGACCGCTTCCGACGCTAAAGCTGCAGAAGCTCGTCTACTACTCTCAGGCCTGGTCTCTTGTTTGGGATGGCAAGCCATTGTTCGGCGAAGAGATTCAGGCTTGGCGCGGCGGGCCCGTTATTCCGGAACTCTACCGCGCTCACCGGGGCGCATTCGAGATCTCCGCTGCACTACTTGACAGGGGCGACGCAACGGCGCTGACCCAGGAGCAGACCGAGACCGTAGACGCCGTACTCAGGTTCTACGGGGCGATGGCGCCATGGCAGCTTTCAAACCTGACGCACCAGGAGGACCCTTGGCTCAAGGCACGCGAGCGCGCCGGCGTTGGCCCGGGCGAGAACTCTATCGTGAAGATTTCCGACACCGACATGGCCGAGTACTATTCGAACCTTTGACCAGGAAAAAGCCTAAGTACTCGGCCGGCAACCGGGGCGCCATTGAAACCAAAGTCGTTCCGGCAAGCGGAGACAGCGCATCCGACCATTACGTGTCGCAATGTTTCAGGTGGGATCCGTCGCGCGCGTGCCTTGACCACAGCCAGTTCGGAATGGAGCAGGTACCCCACGAGGACCTCTGGGGAGAGGTTTTGGTGAAACTCCAGCATTTCTCCTCTATGACCTGGCAGGATATCCTCCGAGCCTCCGGAGGTAGGCGTGTGGGCAACAATAACCACCACCTGAACCCCGAGACCGACCTGACCAAGGAAGGTCAAGCCGCGTTGAATAGTCAAGACCTTGAGCTGCGCGAGATGCCGCTGTTCTCCCTGCGACTGGAAGGCAAGCGCCGCGTCCTTGGATTCCGCCAGGGTTCAACGTTCTTCCCGGTTTGGCATGACCTCAACCACCGCTTTGCGTCAACCAAGGGCTAGACCTGAAACCCGTGAGCCACTAGCCGGCGCCGACTGTGAAGGCGTCAAACGCCGAACTCGCTCACGGGTTATCGAATTCGCCTCGCCGTCTGCGATCATGCGGGGGAACCCGCGAAATACGGCCTTCAAGGGACTTCTTGACCTGGGCGTTTACCACGGCTCCCCCTGTGGGCCGATCTGAGGGGGGTTTTGGTGGCGGGAGGATGGATTACCCCAGGCGACCCCCAATCGGCCCCCGCTTTTTGAGCCGGAAGGGCGCCAGGAACGCAAAAGGCCCGACGCACACGGCGCCGGGCCCTTCTTTTGGTCGGGATCGTTCAGCGAATCCCGGCGCACCGATCACAGCGGAGCCCACCGAGATAGATCACCCCTTGCAGCGTCGGCTCCTCCGAGATGGTTGCGACTTCGTGCTCCTCCTCCTCGGTGCGGCGGACGTACTCACGAATGACCTCGCCGGCGTGCATAAGGCAAAGGACCTCATCAGACTCCGTGGCCATCAGCCCCTCGAAAATCCCCGGGACTGCTCCGTCGAGGACATCGCGCTCCGAGAAGTAACTTTCCTCGATATAGGTACCGAATTGCTCCTCAAGGTGCGCGAGTCGCCGCATGATCGACTCCTGGAGC
>JAJYGZ010000332.1 GCA_021790495.1 Actinomycetes bacterium | reverse complement strand
CGCTCGCACCGCAGTTGGGTGTGAGAAGTACCCCGCCATGGTGCGTCTGGATACGGTGAATGGACTCGATCCAGAAGTCGCCAAGGGCCGCGCCCGTTTCGAGGAGCTAACCCCGCTCTTTCCGGATTCGCCCCTCAAGCTCGAGGTCCCTTTTGAGACCAACAACGTCACCGCGCGAGTTATCGACCTGGTCTCTCCAATTGGAAAGGGCCAGCGAGGCCTGATCGTGTCGCCGCCAAAAGCCGGCAAGACCACCATCATGAAGGAGATTGCTCACTGCATCGAGGCCAACAATCCCGAGGTGTACCTGATGGTGCTGCTCGTGGATGAAAGGCCCGAAGAGGTCACCGACATGCGCAGAACCGTGAAGGGCGAAGTGGTCTCATCCACCTTTGACCGTCCCTCTGAAGAGCACGTCGCCGTGGCCGAGCTGGCCATCGAAAAGGCCAAGCGGATGGTGGAGATGGGGCGCGACGTCGTGGTGATCCTCGACGGGATCACCCGCCTTACCCGCGCTTACAACCTGGCGCTTCCTCCATCGGGAAGAATCATGTCCGGCGGCGTCGACTCCGGCGCGATCTATCCCCCCAAGAAGTTCTTCGGCGCTGCACGAAATGTCGAGGAGGGCGGATCGCTCACGATACTTGCCACCGCATTGGTTGAGACCGGTTCGAGAATGGACGAGGTCATCTTCGAGGAGTTCAAGGGCACCGGAAACATGGAACTTCGACTCGATCGGCGTCTAGCCGAGCGGCGTCTCTATCCGGCGATTGACGTCAACTCTTCCTCCACCCGCCATGAGGAACTCCTTTTCATGAGAGAACAGCTCAACTTGGTTTGGAAGCTTCGTCGCGTTCTCAACGCGCTCAGCAGCGAAGGCTCGAGCGCTCCTGGTTTGGAGCTGCTCATCGACAAGATCCGCCAGACCAAATCCAACGCCGACTTCTTGTCCGATATCGCCAAGACCCCAGGGATTTAGCGGCCCAGCGGCCGCCGAATCGGCTCGCGAAGTTTCGAATCCACATCCGTCTATACTCTTTAAGGCTATGAAACAGGACATTCACCCCAAATACATCGTCGCCCAGGTCGCATGCTCCTGTGGCAACACCTTCACCACTAAATCCACCAAGCCAACCTTGCACGTCGAGCTTTGCAACGAGTGTCATCCTTTCTACACCGGAAAGCAGAAGCTCGTGGATACCGGCGGTCGCGTCGAGAGATTCCAGCGCCGCTACGGCGTCCGCAGAGGCCACGACGCTAATTAGCCTTTTTCGCTCCAAGGGTTCGCCCGACGCTTAGGCAAAAGGCGGATCGCAAGGACGTAATTCCGGTGCAAAACTCTGTCGAGCCCTTCAGTCAGGCAGTCGCAGCGATAGTGGCTCGGATTGGCCTCAAGGACGCCAAAGCCATCGAGCATTGGATTGCCGAGCCTGGCATTATGGGGTATTGGGACGGTTCAAGGCTGTTGGCTATCACCTCCGGAGCGCTAGCCCTTGATGCGACTTTTTTGCTCGCAGAGGCCATGCGTCTAGGGGCGAGTTCGATTGAGGTCGTGGTCATCGAGGGGCGCCGTTCTCGACTTCATTTGGACCGGGCGCGTCTTTTGGCCGGGGCGTTCGCTTCGCAACTGGGCTCATTTGAGATAGATGTCCAAGTTTCCCTAGCCACCTCGCCTGAGAGCGTCCTTGCCTGCGAGGCAAGCGATTTCTTGGCCGTGGTCGAAGGTTTCAATGACCGATCGCAACCAAGCGTCGAGGTGCCCGATGGATTCGGAAGAGATTTAGCCCTTCGTTTCGGAGAGCCGTTCTTGGAGCATCTCGGCCTAGCATTCGCCAAGTTCGATGCGCCAAGCGGGCGCTGGATGCCCGGCGTCTCAGCCGCGGAGAACGAACTTCTCGATCTCTCGATGGGCGAGCGGGATCTCGGGGCGGTTCTTCGCTCGACTCGAACTGTGATCGATTCGCGTCGGCACCACGACTCCTTCGGGAGATTTAGGAACTCGCTTTTGTCGCGGTGGCTTGGCGAAAGATTGATGGCGGAGCCGCAGGTAGTTGGAGCTTCGGGACTTTCGCGCCTCGACGTATATCGCGATGGGTACCTCGGTGCAAACCCGTTTTCTGATCTTTCGCGAACCGGGGGAGGGTTCTGGGGCGTAAGTGACGACTTCAACGACTTTCTCCTCGCCGAGATGTCCGAGGGCGGCAACCCGCTTTTGCTCGGTGTGGCGGGTACGCTCGATCTCGGGGTAGTGGTGCGTACAGCTGAGGTCGCCGCAAATCTTGGGACCCGCCATCGGGGACTTAGAAGCGCGGTGGTGCTGGGAGGCGAGAGCTATTTCGCTCCGCACCTTTTGAAGTGGTCGAGCCGCCTTCGGACCAAGGGCGCAGTTGTGGTGTTAGCGAGTTCCTGGAGGGACTCGGTGAATCTGGAAGTGATTGAAAATGGACTACAGCGAGCGGATTGATCGCCTTGAGGCCGAGTACGCGAGTGTCGTCGAAGAGTTGGCCGACCCGGGCATCTACGGCGACCAGAAGCGCTTCAGAGAGCTTTCGCGGCGCCACAAGGAACTTGAGTCGGTGGTCTTTACCTATCGGGACCTGAAAGCATTGGACGCCGATCTGGCGGCGGCCGCCGAGTTGGCAGGGATGGCCGAGGGCGACGAGATTGGCGCTCTCCAGGAGGAGGTTGACTCCCTTACGGAGCGGCGAACCCATCTCCAGGAGCAGCTGGAATTGGCCTTGCTGCCGCGCGACGCCAATGACGGAAAAAACCTCATCGTGGAGATCCGTGGAGCCGAGGGTGGCGAAGAGGCCAACTTGTTCGCCAAGGACCTCTTCGAGATGT
>JAJYGZ010000158.1 GCA_021790495.1 Actinomycetes bacterium | reverse complement strand
AGAGGCAGAGCGCCTAAAGAGCTTCTTGGCTCAAGGTTCGCTTCTTCCAAAGCGATCGAGCGAGAACAAGGATTAGCAGCACGATAAAGTCTGCTTGATGGTTGGCCGGCAAGTAACGTTGCGACCAATCCGTCGAAGGGACGCCTCCGCAATTGTGGTGCGTGCCGCGTGGTAAATTTTCCATGCGTTTATTTCATGTCAAACATGGGCGTATTAGTTATAAGGCAAATCCGTTAGCTAGGGAGACAGATGGCTTCAATATTTTTCGATGACTTCGAGGTCGGGCAGACCTTCGTTAGCGTCGGTCGTACCGTGATGGAGGCCGAGATTGTTTCCTTTGCCCATAGTTATGATCCGCAGTCAATGCATATCAACAGCGTTCGCGCCAATGCCAGTCCCTTCGGCGGGATTATTGCGTCAGGCTTCCATACTCTCAGCATTGCATGGTGGCTATTTCTCAAGCTAGGTCTCGTCGAAGACTCGATGAAAATTGGAATCGGTGTTGATGAACTTCGTTGGCAACGTCCCGTTCGACCGGGAGATACGCTCACTCTTACCGTGGAAATTGCCGAAAAGAAACAGACTTCGGCAAATGACAGCGGACGCGTGGTATTTGCCCACGCCCTCAAGAATCAAGACGCCGAGGTGGTTATGACTTACCGGAGTTTGAACCTGATCTGGAAGAAAGCAACTCCCTAGGAGAAATTGTTACCGACAGTCGGGTCGGGCGGCGATCCGACTTGCGTCAAAATGTTGCCCGGGCCATAGTGGGCCGGCAGCGCTGTATCAAGATCGGGCGCCAACGGTATTGGCCAATCTTAAGTGCCACCCGCGATCGCGCCGAGAATCACGAAGGTTTCGCTTCCGTTGACAACTTCGTCGGGTAGTTCTGTCTCGGCGGGGTAGTGGGAAAGGTCCGCTTCACAGGCGAAGTAACGAACAAAGGGACGGCGCTTTTGCGTGACCGGGTCGCGGATGGTTCCTCGCAGCGAAGGTAGGCGATTCTCGATGGCATCGAGCAGGTCCGATATCGTAGGTTTGGAGGATAGCTCGAATTCCAGCTCGCGATCGCATTTCGCGAGGAGAGCGAGTTGGGCAGGCAAAATCACTCGAACATTCATAAACTCTGGACTTCGACCGAGAGTACTCCGGGAAGATTTTCAGCGATAGCGCTCCACGAGTCGCCATCGTCGGCCGATGCGTAGACCTGCCCCCCAGAGGTTCCGAAATAGATTCCGCAGGGATCCAGGCTATCGGTGGCCATTGCATCGCGCAGCACGTTGTGGTAGTAGTCGTGCTGGGGCAAGCCTCTGGTGAGGGGTTCCCATTCGTCCCCTCCGGTTCTGCTTCGATAGACCCGCAGCTTTCCTTCGGGCGGGTAGTGCTCGGCGTCGCTCTTGATGGGAACGACATATACCGTCTCGGGGTAATTTGCATTGACGTCGATGACGAATCCGAAGTCGCTGGGAAGGTTTCCGCTGATCTCGCGCCAGCTGTCTCCCGAGTCGTCGCTTCGCATGACATCCCAGTGCTTTTGCATGAAAAGCACCTCTGGGGTTCTGGGGTGCTGGGCGATGCGGTGTACGCAATGGCCGATTTCGGCGTCGGGATCCGGTATGTGATCGGAGCGCAATCCACTATTTTTAGCCATCCAGCTGGCGCCGTGGTCATCGCTGCGGAAAACTCCAGCCGCGGAGATCGCGACGAAGAGTCTTCCCGGGCTGAGCGGATCGAGCTGAATGGTGTGCAGGCACAGACCGCCTGCGCCGGGCTGCCAGGTAGGGCCTGTGGCGTGATTGCGCAATTGAGGGAGCTCGTTCCAGGTGGCGGCACCGTCGTTGGAGTAGAAGAGCGCAGCGTCTTGGACGCCGGCATAGAGGTGGTCCGGATCCTCAAGAGAGGGTTCGATGTGCCATACTCGCGTGAACTCCCAAGGCCGCAGCGTTCCGTCGTAAAATTGGTGCGTGCCTGGCCCGCCCGCATATCCGAATTCGTTCCCAGCGGGCGTCCAGTGGCTTCCACCGTCGTCAGAGCGCTGGATCACCTGTCCGAACCACGCGTTGGATTGCGATGCGTAGAGCCGGTTCGGATCGACCGGAGATCCTTTCAGGTGATAGATCTCCCAACCGCCAAAGTGCGGGCCGTCGATCGTCCATTTATCTCGCAGCCCGTCGGACTCCAAGATGAACGCACCTTTGCGAGTTCCAACCAGGACTCTGACCTTGCTCACGCCTGCTCCTTTTGTTGAGCCTTCGAGGTTTTCGGACAAGGCGCCTAGTGTTTGTAGGCCGAGCGACTGCAAAATACGTCGCGGCCGTCCTGGTCGGTTTTCGCAGTTGGCTCGACATTGACTTGCGGCGTCGGCGCGCACACGCATAGCACGTCGTTATCGGACCGTAGTTCGAAACTACTACAGGCTGTTTTGATACGTGACAAGTCCCGGGCAATTTTCGTGCGCAGAAAAGCCGTTCGACTCGAAATTCGTGAGGGCGCTTAGATCGCCGTGGCGGGGTTTGGCGCGTTGCGGTCGATCCCGAAGTATGCGATTGCTTCCTCTACCTCCGAGACGTCGATCTCCTTGGCCTGGGCGAGAGCATGTAGCGTGGCTACCACAACGTGACCGGCATCCACCTCGAAGTAGCGGCGAAGGTTTTCCCGCGTGTCTGAACGGCCGAAGCCATCTGTTCCAAGTGGGATAAAATTACGATTTGCCAAGAATCGGCCGACTTGGTCCGGCACGGCTTTCATAAAATCCGAGACTGCGACAATTGGTCCCGACGAGTCTCCAAGCGCAGTCACGATGTGAGGGACGCGCGGCTCGCTAGTTGGAAAGAGGCGATTAGATCG
>JAJYGZ010000051.1 GCA_021790495.1 Actinomycetes bacterium | reverse complement strand
TATTTCTTCGGGGGATCGACGGACCGGGGCCTGGGATCCACCATCGGCGTTGGGCTCGACGGGGCGAGGGGACAAAGATCCCTCGCGCCCGATATTTTGCACACCGTTGGCTGATCGTTGCCCTCCGCCTCGGGAGCGGCGCCGGCGACCGGATCTTGACGAAGCCTGCCGTGGCACTGTCGCACTTGAATCCAAAGGAACCTGGGGATTTGAACCATCACCCACCGGTACGGCTCGAGGAGCCCTTCCTGGCGAAGCTACAGCCTCGCTCGAGTTCTCCTCGTGGAATTTCTCATCAGCCATGTCAAACCTGCTTCTGTGTTTGGTCCGGAAGCGTCAAGTAAAGGGCCAACGTGAAAAAACGAATGCGGGGATCGAGACTTTGCTCTTGCAATTTTCTCGGTTGAATCAACCCGTTCGGCACTATCCAAAACGCTACCGACAATTATTGGGTAGGCACCTTGTGAAACCAGTAGCGCATACGTGTCGCAAGACGCAAATAGAAACGAATCTCTCGTTCCCAAAAGAATTCGTCTCGCAAAAACCGCGATCCAGACTACAAAAGTTGCCATTTGAAGTCCAGTCTAGTCCACAGAGTGCTCTGACAACGGTGGCTTGGCAACTATCTCTTTGGCTCGAAAGTTGCCGATTGCAGCGTTGAGCTGATCACACGATCTCGATCTAGCCCTTTGCGAGCGAGGTCTGGGTCGACACGGAACCGGACGTGGTAGTCGGAGGCGCCGCAGTGGTAGGGGTAGTAGCCGACACGCCGTAGCGGGCATAAGTCGTCGCGCCAGCCGGTATGTGGGGTTGCGAAAACTGTGCTGGCCCGATTTTGTGCTGGCGAAGATAGTCAAAGATGGATCGGACGACCGGTGCCGCGGCGGAAGCGCCGTACCCGCCGTGGTCGATCACGACCACAACCACATACTGGGGGGTAGGCAGCGGCCCAAAGGCTACGAACCAAGAATCGGGCTCAAGGCCAGCGACTGAAGCCGTTCCCGTCTTGCCAGCCAGAGGGTAGCTCGAAAGCGGAAAGCCCAGAAAAGATCCATAGGCGGTCCCAATCTTGTTGGAGATCACACCCTGGAAACCGCTAAGTATGGTCGCGTGATCTAGGGCGCTCATCGTCACGTGCGTCACGACCTGTGGCGGAAACTTCTTGATAAGCTTCCCTTGCTGATTAACGATCCCGGCGGCGATCTGTGGGACGTAGCGGGTTCCGCCATTGGCGAACGTCGCGTACGCGTTGGCAAGTTGCAGTGGCGTCACTTCGGTCTCGCCCTGACCAAACGCCATCTCTATCTGATCCGCCGTGTACCAGGTGTCGTATGGATATGCCTGTGGGTACTTCTTGTGGAGCATGGCCCGCAAGGCGGGAGAATCGACTAGACCAGTGGCCTCACCCGGCAAATTGATACCCGTCTGCGAACCAAAGCCGTAGCGAGCAGCCATGGTTTGAATCGGAGTGTTTCCGTATTTGGCCGGATTCGCGTAAAAATCGTAACCAAGATTGTAGAAGAAGACGTCGTCAGACGCGGAGATGGCGGTCGACAAGTCGATCGGACCGAGACGCTCGCCGCCCGCATTGTGGAAACTGCAAAGGCCAGAACCCGGCTTGCAGTTCGGGACGTTGAAGCTCCCGGTATCGTTGATGTAGCTATAAGGCGTAATCAGCCCGTTAACCAATGCCGCTGAAGCGGTCGCCAGCTTAAAAGTCGATCCCGGCGTATAGAGGCCGTCAATAGCGCGATTCAAACTGGGATCGCCGCTAGCGGTCGAGGTTATCTGGTTGTACGCGGCCTGGGAAATACCGCCGACCCACACCGATGGGTCGTAGCTTGGATATGATGCCATCGCCAAAACCTGTCCCGTCTGGACATCCTCCACGATCGCGGCACCGGTCAGATTGGTGAAATACTTATGAAAAACCGGGTCGTAGGTATTGGTCAGGTGGGCAATCTCGCTCGCCACCGCATTTTGCGCCGCGGTCTGCAGCCCTAAGTCCAAGGTCAGGACGACGTTGTCGCCGGGCTTGGCGGGAACCTTTGAAAGCGTTCCGACTACCTGCCCTGCGTAGTTCACCTGCAATGTCGTCTTCCCGGGAACTCCACGGAGGTACGGCTCGTAGCTCGCCTCCACGCCTGCTTGGCCGACTTGATCGCCTGCTTGATATCCCTGGGTCGCACCTCGAGCTAGCTCCGACTGGCTAATCTGGCTCACATAGCCGAGCACCTGTGCGGCGGTGGAGTTCTCCGGATAAACCCGCTGCGTGGTCAGCTGTGCCGAGACGCCCGGAAAGAGCGCGGAATGTTCTCTCATGTAGATGATCTTGTCCTTCGAGACGTTGAAGGCGACCGGAATTGGGGCATAGGGGCTATTTTGCGAAGAACTGACGCTTGCTTTTATCTGACTGAGGGGCACGCCTAGCTCATTGGCCAAGCGAGCGAGCAGCGCAGGTTGGGAAATATCCGCCTGTGAAATCGTAACCGACTCGACAACCTGGTTTCCCACCAGCAAATTCTCATTCCGATCCACGATGAGTCCACGCGGGGGGGATGTTGTAATCACGCGCACTTGATTCTGATTCGCTAGAGATCGATAGGTGGGACTTTGCAAAACCTGCAGCGAGTAGAGGCGGGCGATCAGAGCGACGAACAGGCTCATCACCGCGAATCCGATGGCACGAATCCGTCGCCGCTCAGAAAGCGCAGTCGCACCTGGCTTCTGGTTCTCAAAAAAACTCATCTCAACGACCTTCGATCAATATCGCGTACTTCTCCGGCTTGGAGGGCGCTCTTCAAGTCCAAGCCGGAGGAACCAGCGAAACAAGGGAATGACTCCCAGTGAAA
>JAJYGZ010000047.1 GCA_021790495.1 Actinomycetes bacterium | reverse complement strand
AAAGACCCCGGTGGTGCACCACTAAAGCTCAGCGGGTGCGCTCGCTTGGATCATCTGGGCGTATCGCCTCAGCGCCTCGGCCCGCTCAATTTCATGCGTCACGATAGGTTCGGGATACCCACCCGCCCCGAGTAGCCCATGTGCACGTGCCGCCCAGGGCTCGTGAATGAACCTGGCTGGCAGTTTGGACAACTCAGGTAGGTATTTAGCTATGTATCTCCCCGACGGATCGAACTTCTTGGACTGCAGAACCGGGTTGAAGACCCGGAAATACGGCGCCGAATCGGTTCCCGATCCTGCTACCCATTGCCAAGACAAATTATTGCTGGCTATATCGCCGTCGATCAGGTGCTCGAGATAGAAGCGCGCTCCAATCTTCCAATCGACGTGAAGGTCCTTGATCAGAAACGATGCCGCGATCATCCGGACCCGATTGTGCATCCAGCCGGTTTGGACAAGTTGGCGCATCCCGGCATCCACGATCGGATAGCCAGTAGTTCCGCTCTTCCAAGCCTGCAGTCTCTGGGCGACCGCCGCGACCGATGGGTCGTCCCAAGCCATCAAGTCGTAACGCCGGTCGAAATTATCCCAGGTCGAAAGAGGCGAGGAATACCCCACTTGGGCGAAGAAGTCTCGCCAGATGACTTGTCTCAACACCTCCTCGCCCCCAGGCACCCCAATGGCGGCTTGGGCGATCTGGCGAGGATGAATGACTCCGAATCTTATTGCTGGCGAAAGGCGCGAGGTGCCGTCGAGAAACGGATCATTGCGATCCAATTTATAGCTAGCGGCCCCGTGATCCAAAAACTCCCCGAGCCGCCGCAATGCTGCCTCCTCGCTGGCCGGAAAAGCACCAAGATCGAATTGAGGCGGCACATCCAGGGCTCTTTGCGCCTTGGCGTCCATTAGGCGGCGCGGCGCGAGTGCAAGGAGAGGGACCCCGAGGGGAGCTTGGAAACCATGGGAAAGCACACCGTTGTAGTACGGGGTGAAGACCCGGTACCACTGCCCGGTTTCGCGCGCTATCTTGCCGGGAGCCACTAGATAGGGAGAATCTCCGAGCTGAAAGTCGATCCCTTGACTTGCGAGAAGCGCGCCTGCCCGCCGATCTCGCTCGCACCCCAGGGATGAGAAGTCCCGTGTCGCCACCACCGTGGTTGCCCCCACCGAACCGGCAAATCTAGCGACATCTTCTGCCGGATCTCCGTAGCTGAAATTTAGCGAGTTCCCCAAAGAGCGATCCAGCGAGATAAGCGCCTGAACCATGTAGGAGATCCGCTTCGGGGATCCCTTGGCCATCAGGGGCGCCGAGAATCCAAAGAACGCGTGAACGGCATCTCCGTCGGCCAGCGCAACTGCACGCTGAAGAGCCCGATTGTCCCCGAGGCGCAAGTCGCGCCGAAACCACATTACTACCGGCGCCAAGGCGTCACCTGGCAATCCAATTCGCCCTTTTGGCCACATTTGCCATCTAGAACTCGACCACCAAGGATTCGAATCCCCGCAGAGTTAGCGACGGCTTGCGTTTTGCCGCTACCAGCTTGGGCATTTGCGCCGCGATCAAAGCGGCCAACAGCGCTTTAGTTTCGGTTCTCGCCAGGTTAGACCCCAGGCAGTGGTGAATACCGGCTCCGAACGAAAGGATGGGCGCTTGGGAGCGTGAAGGTGAAAAGACGTCTGGATCGGCGAATACCTCGCCATCGCGATTAGCCGCCCCGATCAGGGTCATCACAAAACTTCCCGCGGGAATGAGTATGCCACCTAGTTCGGCGTCGGTCCCAGCTATTCGCCCGTCGAGCTGAACAGGAGATTCGAGCCGAAGAAACTCCTCCACCATCGCGCCCAAGTCCACCTCCTCAGCCATCGCCATTTTGGCGACTTCGTCGTCTTCACAAAGGGTAAAGACCATCGAACTGATCAGGTTGGAAGTTGTTTCAAAGCCCGCCATAAAAAGGAGTACCGCCATCACCGCGGCCTCGGGCGCGGTGAGGGGATCATCGCCCTCTTGGAGCTGAGTGAGCATCGTCGCACCTTGGCTGTCGTTGGCGATCAGATCCGAAAAATACGCCAGCAAACGCGTACCAGCTTGGGCCAATTCGGAAGACCCCGCTTGATTGAATTGAGTGCCGAGATCGAGCGAGCGAGCTACTACGGCGACGCTGTCACGCAGCGCTTCACCCTCTTGGGCGGAGACTCCCAGCATCGAGGAGATGACTGCAATCGGGAGCTTCACCGAGACCAATTCCACGACATCGCCGCCACCCTGGGCGACCAAGCCGGCGATGAGATCGGTTGCGGTATCGCTGATCGATCCCGAGATCCGAGAGATGGCCGACGGCAAGAAAAACCGCGACACCGAGCGACGAAGCCGAGTGTGGTCTGGTGGGTCCAAAAAGAGCATCGAGGAGGGATAGTCGGGATTGAAGACCGACCTACGCCTACTCGAGGCACCTGGCGGGTTCTTTAGGAACTTCGGGCTCCGCAATAATGCGTCGGTGGCGCGATAACTAGTGGCGATATAGAACCCTTCGCCAAGCGACAACACCTCGCCCATCTTCTGTGCGATGCGATAGATCGGATAGGGGTCTTCGCGGACCGCTGCATCGTTGGCTAGCGACTCGAGCAGTTGAATCGGCGTGGTATTCATCGTGTTTCGATGCTATCGCCAACCGCGATGCTAACCAAGATCCTCCTCGCCAAAGCCATAACGGAGCCTCGACCCCCTTCGCCAATCCGGTCGGAGCCAAACATGTTTTTCAAGACTCCCAGGCTAGGTCCATTTTCGCCCTGGGGACTAGGACCCAGGGCTGCTCTTTCACGAGGGCGCTGGTGTTCACCATCGATCGACCAAGA
>JAJYGZ010000169.1 GCA_021790495.1 Actinomycetes bacterium | reverse complement strand
TTCTGCAAGGGGTATGAACACATCCGGCGGCACCCAGCCGTGCTGCGGGTGCTTCCAACGCATCAGCGATTCAAAACCCACGACCTTGCCGTCGGCAAGATTCACGATTGGCTGGTAATGCATTGAAATCTCGAAGAAACTGAGGGCATAGGCTAGGTCTTGTGCCAAGTTGAAACGGTTCGAGCTGCGCTCGCGCATTTCGGGGGCGAATATGGCGATCCGGTTCTTTCCAGATTTCTTAGCCTCGTACATGGCGGTATCGGCGTCCTCGACCAGATGAGATTCGATCCCGTCGCCGTGTGCGTCGCTCACCACAACGCCGATGCTCGCGCTGAGAGAAATCCTGGAATCTCCCACCACGAATGGTTCACTAAAGGCGCCAAGTACGCGCTCGGCTACTTGGCGGGCCTCGCTGGGTTGGCTGAGTCCCTCGGCGAGGTACACGAACTCGTCTCCGCCCAATCGGCACCAGGTGTCAGAGGATCGCGTTGAAAACTCGAGTCGGCGAACCAAAGAGACGAGAAGTTGGTCCCCAACATGGTGGCCAAGGGTGTCATTGACCCCCTTGAAGTCGTCGAGATCGAGAAGCAGCAGGACGATCAGCCCACCTCGGATAGCTCTCTGTTGGATGGCACGGGGCAGTCGATCTTGAAATAGCGCTCGATTCGGCAGTCCGGTAAGCGGATCGTGGAGAGCTTGATGCGACAGCTGCGCCGCGAGCGTTCTTTCTTCGGTCACATCTCGGATCGAGGTGATGGTAAAGGCCGGCGATCCGGATTCAGTTCTGGCAAGAGACCTCGATACCTCGGCAGATATTACTCTCCCGTCCTTGTGAACGAAGCGTTTGGTGTAACGCTGTTGGTCGGATTCGCCAAACATCAGCCTGTTGTTTACAAGCGCGGAGATTTCGCGGTCGTCCGGGTGAGTAAACTCCATGAAGTTAGTGCCGACGAGTTCGTGCAGTTCCAGGCCAATCATTTCCAAAAAAGCGCGGTTGGCGCTGATGATCTTGCCCTCGAGGTCCGCCACCGTCATCCCGGCCATGTTGTGCTCAAATGCAAGTCGAAAGCCCTCTTCACTCTTGGCGATGACGTCGGCGGCCGCGCGGGCCTGCGCCGCGTTGCGCGCCTCTTCGATGCTGGTGCCAAGCAGAATTGCGATCACCATGAGCATTCCAAAGGTGCTCCACTCACCCCAGCGAGAGGTTGAAATGTGTGGGATGAAGAGTTCCAAGACGAGTAGTAGGGAGATTCCTTCGGTGGCGGTACCGATCGATCCAATCCATCCAAAAACGGTTCCCGCGTAGGCGATCGGGGCAACCAGCAGTAATACCCAGATAGACGCTGGGACCGACGTGAGTATTCGGACGTGGTCAACGTCGGTGATCACATGGATCAGTAGTACCGCCGCAACTAGGCCCTGAACTTTCCAGAATCGGCGATCTTTCAAAGGGGGACGTGTCAGATTGCGCGCCGAAGGGTATCGGAGGCGAAAAGGATTAGATTTGCCAATCCGAGAAGGCGGCTGCACCTGATCGTCTGTGGAGTCTGTCGAGAAGTTGATGTATCGCCCCTCAATCTCTTCGAATCCGACCTCCCCGCTATCGAGGCGATGGCTCTTTCCCGTATCTGAATATGAGACTTTTTCCAGCGCCACAGGTAAATACTCGGCATAACTACCGGCTCACTTAAGAGTAAAAGTGCACTTCAAGACCGTATTTCGCGACGATGATCCAAGATGCGTGTTGAAATTAATTCCGATTGACCACGAATAGGGTGGATTCGCCGGTATGCCGGGCGCGCCGCGCCCCGAAGATGCCCCAAGCGGAATCCGAGCTGGAGTAATTTAACGACTCTTAGAGCGAGCTTGGCGTATGAGCAGTTAGCGAAGCCTTTGCTTGTGGCAA
Organism: Actinomycetes bacterium; assembly: GCA_021790495.1. GTDB lineage: Bacteria > Actinomycetota > Acidimicrobiia > Acidimicrobiales > Acidimicrobiaceae > Acidithrix. The sequence continues at coordinate 953 of JAJYGZ010000169.1, read as the reverse complement.
TGCCCCGGCGTTGTGTGGAGTCAAAGCGTAGTCGAGCTGATTCGGGTCTCAGTTTGGCTCGACAAGTGCGCGGCGTCAATTCGTCGGCATGTCGCGTTCCCCGGCGGCGCGAGTCGGCCAGCGCTGCATCGCGAGACGCCAATGATTTTGCCCCCGCGCCTATTGCTTGGCGACTCTGATGAGACCTTCTTGCACCACCGAGACTACCAGACGCCCGTCTTCGGAGAAGATTTGCCCCCGCGCCAGCCCGCGAGATCCTGCGGCAGTCGGACTCTCTTGGTCATAGAGGAACCACTCGTCGGCGCGAAACTTGCGGTGGAACCACATGGCGTGATCGAGGCTGGCTCCCATCACGCCGGGCTGATCCCAAGAGATCTGATGCGGCATCATAACTGAATCCAGCAGTGTCATATCCGACGCATACGCGATAACGCAGGCGTGAAGGAGGGGGTCGTCGGGTAGGGTTCCGTCCGCTCGCATCCAGACCTGCTGGCGCGGCGGTCGGGGTTCGACGGTTTTGGCCATCGTCGGCTCTCCCACGTACCGCTGATCAAGTGGCCTGGGTCGACTGTACCACTCTCCCATGCGGGCGGCGAAGGGTGCGAACTTCTCCTTGAAGGTTGGAAGCGATGTCGGTGACGGCACCGTTGGCATCGCGGTCTGATGTTCGAAGCCGTCCTCGTCTTTGTGGAAGGATGCCGAGAGGTTGAAGATGGTTTCGCCGTGCTGAATCGCCACGACGCGTCGCGTGGTGAAAGACTTTCCGTCGCGGATGCGATCGACCACATAGAGGATGGGGACTTCGGGATCGCCGGGTCGAAGAAAATATGCATGGAGCGAGTGGACGCTGCCAAGTTCCACCGTTCGGCCTGCGGCTACCAGCGCTTGGCCCGCGACCTGTCCGCCGAAGACACGGATGCGATGCTCCTGGGGTGAGTGGCCACGGAAGATGT
>JAJYGZ010000108.1 GCA_021790495.1 Actinomycetes bacterium | reverse complement strand
CAAAATCGTCGCGCTCGTCATCTAATTCGATTCCGCTTGGTTCGGCTGGGCTGCCGGCGCTTGAATTGCGCCGGTAAAAGTACTCCCTGAAATCGACAGTGTCACTTGCGCCCCTACAGTGCCCGCGGGACCCGCAATGCTGAGAAAGAGTGCCGAACCCGAAGCCTGCGCAACCGTACCGGTATAGATTGCCGGATCGGCGCTGGTACCTATCTGTCCTGAACTCGAAGATAGGACCAAGGCTCCACCTTGGACATGGCCCATTAACTGGATTTTCAGCACATCCGACGTGTTGGCTATCGAACCGTTCAGGGTTACCAACGTCGTCCCGCTCGAGGTAACCTGGGAGGAAATGGTGCCCGAAATTGTCGAGGCGAGTGGCCAGGAAAATGAAGCAGGCACTCCCTGGATCGATCCCGAACCCCCGGAACCCCCGGAACCAGCCAAAGTTGCACCGGGACTTGCTACGCGCGCGAATGGCGAAAAGCCCTGGGATGCCTTCGCCCAGCCCACCTTGAGGGGTCCCATTACCGCCCAGCCGAACAGCAGGACGGGGAGACCGAATACGCCAAACAACGCCATCGTTCTTTGAGGACGAGCCAAGGCCGAACCTCTGCGCGCGCGAAATATAGCGGCGAGCCCAAGGGCGCCGATGAAAGCAACGTAAATTACTTCGACGATCTTTAGCTGGACGTCCGAGCCGGTTCCTATCGCGTGAAAAAGTACCAGCGAGACGATAGCCCAGCTCAAATAATGGATTCGTTTCCAAATTCCATGGGCGAAGCGATGCCGGATAACCGAGGTCGCGATAACCACGAGCAATAGGTCAAAAGCGATGGTTCCCAGGCCTATCCACAAGGGTCGATACGCGCTTGCAAATGGAACCAGGGAGGCGACCCATCCAACCTTGACAAAGGGATCCAAGACCGCGGTGACGATATGCACCGCCAGAAATATCAGCGCGGTCAAACTCAGACGTCGATGAAGCTCGGGACCCAGGAACTTTCCGAACCCCTTGGGGGTTACTTTGGTTGCGGTCGCAATTCCGAGCAACACGATAAGTCCCAAAAAGACCATCGAAACGATACCCGTAGCACGCGTAAGGTACCAGAGAATTTTGGTATTTCCACCTATGAGCGCCAGCGTCGAACCGAAATTGATCATCTAGCTCCAACCAGTGGCTTGGTGTACTTGGAACTCGCCCCATCGCTCGGCCAGCCCCCCAGGCTAACTCGCGTCCCATCCACAGCGCGTATTAGAGCGGGCGTAGAATATCCGGCCATCGTCGCGATCGCTCGCCGGCCGCTAAGCAGTGACGTGAGTGTGTAGAAGTTGGCCATAACTGCGCTTCGTCCGGCGGCAGTCGCGCCGACGAACGGGCTGTCTCTGAGCGACGCTCCGTCACCGCGTTCAAGGTGTTCACGCCTGGTGCCCTGGCCGTCGGTCCATTTGCGGGCAAGGCGCGAGGAAGTAGCTACGCCGCCAGACGATACGAGTATTTCCTGTCCCGGCGAGTCGGAGGCGAGGGAAACGTCATGGGTTACATTACCACGCCAGCCACCTTCGGCAGTCGTACCGCAGACGTCGATATCGCCTCTGAGATTCACCAAGACTCCCCCACCGGTCTCTTTGACGATTCGAGCGGCGATGCGATCGGCAAGCCAACTCTTGGTCAGACCGCCCAGATCTAACACGGTTCCCACCGGTCGCGAGATCGCCAAACACTCCCGGTCCAGTTGCACGTCGCCAAACGACCTAGTCTCGGGGCTTCGACCCTGCATGAACGCGCGCAGTTTCTCATTTGACCCGAAAACGAGTTCGGCGTTTTTGCTACCGATGGCGGCATCGCACAGACCCCTACTCGCGGTGAATGCCCAGGTGAACATCTCCAATATTTCAAAGAGCGCCGCAGAGACAAAGATACGTTCGGCTGGCGCCACGTTGAGGCGGGTCAGCTCCGAGTCCGAACGATAGAAGCTCGCGATGGCGTCGATTTCGCAAATCTCCGCATGGGCGATGCGCAATGCTTCTTTCGGATAGGTCGAGCGATAGACGAGCACCTCACAACGGGTGCCGAGGGCCTCAAATCGATCAACGTAGTACTCCTGGCGCGCCATGGATCAGGACCCCCCTGTAGCGGTGACCGGAGCCTGTGACAGTGGCGCGCTGGCTGAAGGTGCAATTCCAGACGACGAGTTCGATATCGCTCCTGAACTGCCCGAGATACCAGCCGAAGGACTGGTGGCGGTAGGCGATCCAGCGTTGGAAGTGACGCCAGGATGCAGTTTCGCAAGGACAACCCCAAGAAGCACCGTTAGCGCAACCGATACCGAAACAATGCTTCTATGGATCAATCCCGCGCGCCTCATGGCGTCTTTACCACTGGGCACACCTCTCGTGGCATGATCTGGCATTAATTTCTCCTTTTGGAGGGCGAGCGGGGTCGAGGTAAATTGCTGGCCGCCGCCCGTTACCATCAAAGGTCTAATTCGCCTTCTTAAAATGCAACTGAAGATAGCTGAAGCACGTCTTGGCTGGACCTGTGAGAAGCTTGAGTAATACGGCGCACAATGCGCTGACCTGCGAGGTCCCGTCGCCCAGCATCACATTTCCGCAGTGTTAAATGCCGGTACGTAAAAAACAAAGGCGAAATGCGCGCGTGAAAAGCGAGCTTGCTAAGCTTTTGAGGGCAATTCATCACTGTCGGAGTGGCGGAATCGGCAGACGCGCTAGCTTGAGGGGCTAGTGCCCGCAAGGGCGTGGGGGTTCAAGTCCCCCCTCCGACACCAGGCAAAAGTTCTGGTCAGAAGGGGTATAGCAAGCCGATCAGGGTTATCGTCACAGCCCCCTGGTGACGACGGCG
>JAJYGZ010000277.1 GCA_021790495.1 Actinomycetes bacterium | reverse complement strand
CCTTCCTCGGACTCTTCTCGGGTGCCAACCTGGGCAAGATGGTGGTTCGCCTTGATCCATCGTGATTAGCATGTGCGGGGTCTCTTGGTGGTAGTTCTGACCCAAGGCTTTGGCTTGCACGCGCGCGGCGCCACTTGTGCAGAGGGACCGAGACTGATGAGAAATATCTCATGGGGCTTTCATCGACTCGGCAATTCGCCGCGCAAAAATGGTTGCGCTAGTTTGGATTCGAGCTGGGTCGCGGCTTCGAATGATCTTCGGGGGCGGGGATCGGTTTCGGGACTGTTTACCGTCGCTACGAGTGCTAAAAGGCTCGAAATGATTGCACCAATAAGATGAAAAGCGGGTTGGCCATAATGAGGGCGAGGCGTGTTGTCATGGCGATTGGCGCGCGATTGGCACGCTACGCGGTGCCAATGGTCCTTGGAGGGGCGTTGGTAGCCGTCTATTTTCACGCTGGCGTGGCCAAGTTCCCCCAAGCGCAGCCACCAAGAGCGGTGATTCTTTCCCCGAAAAGCGATGCAAGTAGCGCTTTGAGTTCCACTGCGAATTCCAGTTCGCGTTCAGGATCCGAGACGACGACGTCATCTACCACGCCGCCAGGCCTTATCGTGATCGCACCCACAAATCGAGTCTTATCTTACGAGTCCTCGTCGGCGGCTCCAGTGGAAATAGATCCCAGTGAGAACGAGGGGAGTTCAACTACGCTGGGATTGGCATCTACAACTGTCGACCAAGGGACTAAAACTGCCAACCAAGTGGTCAGTTCTTTGGACGGCGGCGGCGAGGTTTCATCTACTACTACAGTCACACTTTCGCCTACGATTGAACCAAGCGGCGATGCCACCACGACCACCGCTGCGTCGGCCGATGGTGCCTCAAGTGACCATTGAGCAGTGTCATACACATTGTGACCGATCGGGACCCCAGATGCTTCGAGGTCCAATGCTGAGTCAAAAGTGACCGAACTGGGACATACCAGTCTCGCACGTTCCTCAGAACCCCCCGGTGGCGCGGCCCCCGGGGATGACCTCGCCAGCACTTCGCGGGGACGCCCGGTGGCCTCGGGACGCCAGGCTGCAGGGAGCCGCCGCAGAGTGGGTACGGTTCCAAGGCTGGTAGGCGCCTTGGCAATTGTGACGGCCGCGGTGCTGGGACTTGTCGTTGTGCAGGTGGTTCAGACTTTTCGCCAGCACAGCGTCGCGTTAAGTCGCCAGGTTATTGTCGATGAGCTCGCGGAGTACGATCACGCGCTTTCGCAATATCCGGCATCCGCGTCGCTGTTCCAAAATTCATCGCGTTATCTGTCTACGCACCAGGTCGACTCGTACCGCGTGCTTATCATTGCCATAAAGGCAAATCCGATCCTTGGCTCTCGGGGATCCCAAGCGATTATCGCCGCGCCCTCCGTCGCGGGCTTGATCGCAGTGCCGCCTGGGTCCACTGTGGTGAGGCAGATGACGATCGCTTCGAAGCCCTATCTTGTCCTTGCGTCGCCGATTCGCCAGGGCGCCAAGACGCTCGGTGTTTTTATCGTGGCGTCCGACCTCTCGGCGGACTTCTCCCAGAGCAACCAGGTACTTTCGCTTGTTCTGCTAGAAGCGGCGGTTGCGCTCATCTTTACAGTCGGCAGCGGATATCTGTTGTTGCGCCGAGTGATGCGAACCGTGGGAGGAATTACCGCGGCGGCCATCGACATCGCGGATGGCGACGTGAGCCGACGGATTGAGTACTCGGGGGCCGACGACGAAGTCGGTACACTGGCGCGGACCTTTGACCATATGATCGACCGGCTTGACGAGACGATGAGCGCCCAGCGCCGCCTGCTTGCCGACGTCTCTCACCAACTCAAAACTCCGCTTACCATTATCCGGGGGAACCTCGAGCTAATGGGCCGCCTCGGAAGTCCGCTGAGCCCCGAAAACCGCGAAAGCCTTGCTTATGCGATCGAGGAGATCGCCTACATGAATAACTTGATCGACCAGTTGCTTATGCTCGGCAGGACGATGGAGAAGGACTTCGTCGAGCCGGTGCCCGTCGATTTGAGGGCGTTCATGGCGGATATCTATTCAGCCGCAACTCGGATGGCGCCGCGTCATTGGAGCTATGTCGAGCCGCCAGACCTGGTGCTCTCGATCGACCCGGCCAAGCTGCGCGGCGCGATCTTAAACCTGGTAGAGAACGCCATCAAAGCCACCGGAGAGGCCGACAGCATCGAGCTCTCCGGACGAGCGGACGCCACGATTCTCACTATTTCAGTGGCGGACTCGGGTCCGGGAGTTCCAGCGGGCATGGAAGAGGAGATCTTTCGGCGTTTTGAGCGGGGATCCCAAACCTATCAAAAGGGAGCTGGGCTCGGCCTTTCGATCGTGGACGCGGTCGCGCGGGCGCACAAGGGCTGTGTCATCGTAGATAAGTCCATTTACGGCGGGGCACAGTTTTCGATCGTTCTTCCCCTCAGTATTTCAGAGAGCTTCCATGAGCAAATTTAGATTTCGACTTGGGCTGAACTTTTCAAGGAGTGAAAATTGAACATCGTTATCGTAGAGGACGACCCCAAGATTGCGAGTTTCGTCTCGCGCGGACTCAAGGCCGAGGGGTATGCCACCACGGTGATTGCCGACGGCGAAGCAGCAATGCGCGCGGTGCCGTTGATGGGCGACGACGTTGATCTGGTTCTGCTCGATCTTGGCCTGCCTGGAAGAGACGGCAAGGCCGTTCTCGCTCATTGGCGAGCCGAGAAGTTTGCCAAGCCAGTGATCATCCTTACCGCTCGAAGCGAGGTTTCCGAGAAGGTCAAGGGGCTGAACGCCGGAGCGACGGACTATGTCACCAAGCCGTTTTCCTTCGACGAGTTGCTGGCGCGGATCCGTGCGGCCATGCGCGGCTTTGAA
>JAJYGZ010000024.1 GCA_021790495.1 Actinomycetes bacterium | reverse complement strand
CTCAGGGGTTCGCGCCGCGCGAGCGTCTCGGTGATGCGCGACGCCACTGCTTCGGGGCTGAATCCGAAGTGGGCTTGTACTTGGGGGCCCTTGCCCGAAGCTCCATAGGTATGCATCGAGATGATGTCTTGAGACGCGTCGACTAGCGCCTCCCAGCCCATTGGCGACAGGGCTTCGACGACGACGGTGGGAAGGCCCATAGTGATGGAATTCAACTGGCCCTCAATCACGGAAAGAAAGCGCTCGCGCCAAAGCACCGAGATCACCTTCGCGGAGATGCCTTGGGTTTCCTCGAGAAGTTTCACCGCATCGATTGCCAAGGAGACCTCGGAGCCCGTGGCAAATACCACTGCGCGGGGGGTCGGGGGATCATAGACGACTTGCGCTCCGAGATTTAGCACCCACGCGGGATCTCGATTCTCGCTGACGGTCGGTAGCGCTTGGCGCGAAAAGATCAGTGCGCTGGGCATGGTACGATCTCCCATGGCAAGCGCCCACGCCGCATTGGTCTCGTTGCCATCGGCTGGCCGCATTACGCGCAACCCGGGAATAGCGCGAAGCGCCGCTACTTGTTCGATCGGCTCATGCGTTGGACCGTCTTCGCCGACAGCGATCGAGTCGTGCGTAAAGACAAACGTGACGCCGAGTCCCATGATCGCCGCGAGGCGAACCGCCGGACGCACATAATCGGAAAAGACCAAGAACGTCGATCCGAACGGCACAAAGCCACCGTGAATATCAATGCCGTTAAGAAACGCCCCCATAGCGTGTTCGCGGATTCCGAAATGAATCTCGCGCCCGGAGTAATCTCCCTTGCGCACTGCGGTCAACCCAAGGTCGGTGCCGGTCGACTCGCCCAAATCGGCCGAGCCTCCAACGAGCTCGGGCAACAGAACGTGCAGGCGCGTCAGCACCTCTTTGGAGGTAACTCGCGTTGCCGCCACCTTGTCCTTGGCAAACGCGGGCAGCGCGGAGGCGATCTCGCCGACGCTTCGCGGAGTACCGTCGATCAAATTACGCACCGAAGCTGGCGCTTGCTCGTACCGCGCTTGCCAGGCCTCCCGATCTGCCTCCGCCTTGGCGACGCTCGACTTGAAATGGGCATAGATCTCCGAAGGGACTTCAAATGGCGCGTACGTCCACCCGAAGAATTCCCTCGTTCCCACCATCTCAGCCGCACCCAAAGGTGCGCCGTGCACGCCACTTGTGCCGGCCTTATGCGGCGCGCCATATCCGATTGTCGACTTGAACTCGATAAGCGTGGGGCCCGAAGTGTTGGCCTTGGCGGCGAGAAACGCGGCCTCGATGGCGTCGAGATCCTCCACATCGGTTACCAAAAGGGTATTCCATCCGTAGCTCTCAAAACGAGCACGGGCGTCGTCGGTACACGAGAGCGAGGTTGCGCCACCGATGGTGATTTCGTTCGAATCAAAGAGAACGATCAGCTTGGACAGTCCAAGGTGCCCGGCGAGCGAACCGGCCTCATGGGAGATTCCCTCCATGAGGTCTCCGTCGGAGACGAAAACGTAGGTGTAATGATCGACCAGGTCGCCAAAGCCCTCGGCATCGGCTCGCGCGTGGGCCATCTCTTCGGCTAGCGCCATTCCGGCTGCCGTGGAAATCCCCTGCCCCAATGGCCCAGTTGTCGTCTCCACTCCGACGGTATGGCCGTACTCGGGGTGACCTGGCGTCTTGGAGCCAAGCTGACGAAAATTCTTGAGATCGTCGATGGTGAGGCCATAACCAAAGAGATGCAAAAGCGAATAGAGCAGCGCGGAACCGTGTCCCGCGGAGAGCACAAATCGATCGCGATTTGCCCAAGTGGGGTGATCCGGCGTGTGCTTGAGTATTCGCGTGAAAAGCGTGTAGGCCGCCGGAGCCAGCCCCAGCGGAAGGCCAGGATGTCCAGAGTTGGCTTTCTCGACCTGGTCGACGGAGAGCATTCGGATCGCGGTTACGCAATCCTTGTCAAGTGGATGGGCCATATCCTTACCTCAATTTCCTTGTTGGGCAATCGTCGCGGTAGCGATCGATCTGATCTCGGTTACGGCGGCCTCTAAGCCTTCGGGATGGCGGAAAAGGGCCGAACCTGCGACGAGAGCCCGCGCCCCCGCCCCAGCGGCGCCAGCCACCGTCGTGGCGGAGATTCCTCCGTCCACCTCGATCTCGATCTCGTTCGAGACCGCATTAGCGAGTTCGCACGCCTGCGCGACCTTCTTTTCCATCGAAGCGATATAAGCCTGACCGCCAAAGCCGGGATTCACGGTCATCACGAGAATCATATCAAGCAGGTCCACAACATTTTCAATCGCCGATATCGGCGTGGCGGGATTCAGCGCGACTCCCACACGACCGCCCGCTTCCTTTACTTTGGTGAGGCTTCGATGAAGGTGGCGCGTTGACTCTGCGTGCAGGATAAGTAGTTCGCAACCTGCGGCAATGTACTTCTCAATATACTGGTCGGGCTCTACAATCATCAGGTGCGCTTCGAAGCCGAGCTCGGTCAGCGAGCGAGTAGAGGCGATCACATCCGGACCGAAAGTTAGATTAGGGACAAAGACGCCGTCCATGACATCCCACTGAATCCGATCGACGCCGGCCTTTTCCAACTCTACGATGGCGCTTCCGAGCTGCGAGAAATCAACAGGCAGCACTGAGGGAATGATACGAATTTGCTGATTTACTGCCATATTTGACCCCCTAAGTCTGTACCCTGTAGCGAACACGGCAATTCAAGTCCGATTCCGGCCTACTGAGGCCGGTGCCAATACTAAGGATCTTTAAAGACACTACGGGCAGGCAATACAGCCCTGCTTCCCTCAAGTGTGGGATTCGACGGGACTTGAGGGTGCATAACATTGCGTGTCATAATCGGCTATTGAATAAAAGTACCTGAAGGGCGAACCCTAGAGGG
>JAJYGZ010000143.1 GCA_021790495.1 Actinomycetes bacterium | reverse complement strand
GTTGGCAACCTGGGTAAGAAGGATTCATGGCCTGGACCGGTAGGGGTAAAGGGCGTTCGCGAGCGCGTGGTGTTGGCGGGCGCTGCGCTCCAGGCGTGTGTTGGGTTGATCAGAACACGCGTTCTTGAGGCGGCGTTTGGGATGATTTCGGTTTTCGTAGCCGAGCTGTCGGAACGCCGAATAAGCGAGGGCCTGGTCACGTTTAATGACCTACTGACCCTTTCGGTTCGCTTGGTCGAGACCGCGGATCAAAAGACCCTCTCTGAGATTCAAGGTCGTTTTAAAGTGCTTCTGGTAGACGAGTTCCAGGATACCGATCCGCGCCAGCTTCGCCTGATTAGCAGGGTGGCTGGCGTGAGCGACGAAAGTGTCTTTGGTGGCGACCTAGAGCTTGCCCCGCTATTTTTTGTCGGCGACCCCAGGCAGTCCATCTATCGCTTTCGCGGTGCCGATATTGCTTCATACTTAGGGGTCGCCGCCAAAATTCCGCCTTCGGGCAAGGTTGCGCTCCGAGTCAACTTTCGCGCCAGAGGCGAAATTACCGACTGGGTGAATCGCACCTTCGCGGGCGCGTTTGGCCTCGAATTTGGCACTCAGGACGAGGGCCTCGAATGGGTGCGAAACCCGGATCTCAAAGGGGATCCAGTGCTCCTGGTGTCGATTGCGGACGAGAGCGCCCCGGCGAAACGCACAGCGGGGTCAATGAGAAGAGCCGAGGCGAAATTGGCCGCAGCGGCGATCCTCAAGATTCTCGATGAAGAGTTTCAAGTCGAAGACGCAAATGGCATACGCACCGTCGGCCTTGGAGATATTGCCGTCATCATTGGCGATCGCACCGGCTTGGGCGACCTTCTCGCGGCGCTGGATGAAAACGGTCTTCGATATCAAGCCTCGAATACGACAGTTGTCTATTCAGAAGGCCTGCTAAAGGAGCTTTTTCTGGTGCTTCGGGCCGCAGCCCGCCCCTATGACGAAAAGGCCGTGCTCGATGCCTTGATCACCTCTCTCCTTGGCGTCAGCCAACAGCAGGTATATGACTTTTGTGGCGAAGCGCAATCATTGGCTACCGCGCTCGTCTCCTGGCGGACGCGTTGGGTCAACGGTGAGATCGAAGAACCGGCAACCCTTGATGATGCACTGGCCCTCATCATGGAGATTCATGTACTTTCCAAGTCCGCTGAGAGTTCCGCCGTGCTGCGCTATGCGATAGAGCGGCTCCACCTCGGCGCGAGAGCCGCGGCATTGCACAATGCGGATGAAATTTGGCGGCGCCTTGACTTCATCGTCGAAGAGGCTGCGACTTTCGCGCGCGATGTCTCTTCGACGCTTCATTCCTACGTTGATTTCGTATTTGGACGAGTTCAGTTAAACCCGCGAACTACCGAATCCGAGGGTGCCGATATCGGCAAGGACGCCCTACGGGTAATGACGATTCATGGATCGAAGGGGCTCGAATTTCCGGTTGTCGTACTGACCGGAATGAGTTCTTCGGTAGTAAAGTCCTCTTCGAGCCAGAAGGTAATCCCATATGGAGCCGGACTTGAGTTTCGCCTCAATTCTGGCTTCGCGAGTGCGAGATTTGACGACGCATTAGCGGCTGAGGCGCTCGCAAGCAAGCAAGAGAGAGTGCGCTTGCTCTACGTGGGAGCGACACGGGCTCGGGATCACCTCATCGTAACGATTCCAGCGACCCAAGACGAGCTGGGAGATGCGCTCGCTCTGGGGGCTCTCGATCCGAGTGCGGCCTTTGCGGCTGTAGAGCTAAATTACGAGTTCATCCTCTGTGGCTCGCCATTGCTTCCGGTTCCTCTTGCGGCAGTTGCGCCGCGTTCACCGAGGGAGCCAGATACCAAGGCTGCCGTCCCGATACGCAATGCTCAAGATTGGATCGGGGCTCGCAGGGAGCTGGTTACCCGAGCGACACGGCTCCGAAGCGTAAATCCCAGCGCTCTGTCTCGATTTTCGAGTGACGCCGACCTCAGTGCGGATGAAAGAACGTTTTATCGACGCACTTCCCGTTCAGCCCCGTCGTTAAGCGGTGCGGCGCTCGGGACCGCAGTTCATAGTTGCCTGGCGATCGTCAATTTGAGTGACCCCGAGACTGCGGCGATTGAGGCTAGGAGCTATCTCTCGGCGCACGGCTACGGCGATGATGAGATAGCCAAGGTGGTTCGACTGGTGGTTATAGCCCTCGGTGCCCCCAGCGTAACGTCCGCGGTTTCCCCAATGCGGGAGTTGTCGCTTGGCGTGACTTTACCCAACGGTCTTGTTCTGGAATCGGTACTGGATCTGGCTTATGACACTCCAGCCGGCATACGCATTGTTGACTACAAGGTGACGAGTTCACTTGATCCGGCGAAACTTGCCAGCTATCAAGACGCGTATCGAGTTCAGGGGGGCCTCTATCGGCTGGCACTGAGTCGGATCGTGTCGCCTTCGCGCGTTGCCGGCGTGACCTTCGTCTTTGTTTCAGACGATGGCTTTGTCGAGACCGAGTGTCCTGAGGTTGGCGAAGACGAGCTATATCGGCTGATTGAGCGCTACGTAGCTGCTGGAACGACGACTCCGCAGGAGTTTGAGTCTTGGGCCTGATCGCGTTCCCCATGGTATGTTCGACTTCAGACAAAAGGCCCGTAATTCTGCTTTGAGCCGGATTGGTGGCACGAACAAGACAACGAGGTATAGCCTCCGACGAACCGCTCCAAGATAGGCAAAGAATAAGGGGTTGTTGCGAAACCTGTTCAAGGGCTTTGGTAGAAGCTTTGATTGCGCAAGCCGAAGCAAAGGTTAACGCAACTCGATATTTCCGACCCGGCTCTGTTTGGAGGCGTTTGGGGCGTAGGAGTCGTGGCCAGCACGTCGGAAAGGGGCACTCGACAGGGATTCTCGCGACGGCCGAGAGAGGGGGGTGGCTGACTGTTGGGTC
>JAJYGZ010000334.1 GCA_021790495.1 Actinomycetes bacterium | reverse complement strand
CCGTTAAACCTGAATCCACGCATCGACCCAGCCAAAACCGTCCCAGACACCAAAACTCGCCGAATCGAGCCGATTGAGCGGGGATCTATTCGCCAAAACTAATTCTGACCCCCCCAGGGGCATGAGGAGTCAAGGACTCTTGATTTCGCTGTTATTGTCGACACTCTGAATGCGCGAGAGCGCGTTATTTGGGGCGGTGCCAAAACCCCGGTTTGTAGTGCCCTACCCGGTAGCGGGCTGAAGGGTTCTCAGAGTTTGCAGTGCGTGGAGGAACTTGTTCGCCCAGGGCCAGTGCCGTGGTCCGCGAAGGGTGATTCTCCCGGAGGCATTTACCAGTCTTGCTGGTATTGAGATGAACCTCGTTCTCATCGTCGCTGCGGCGACGAAGGTCCCCGCCGAAGTGATCTCCCCCAGACGAGCGCTCCAGCGAAGCAGATTATGGGCGAGCATCGCAGATGCGAGCCAGGCGCCATTGGCGGAGAAGTCTCCAGAGGGGAGATGCTCAAGGGCGGAATCCTTGATGTCGCGGATGACAAGTTCGATTACCGCGCGGTTGCGTTGAAACTGGTCTGCCTCAACGGTAGTTCCGCCCATATCGGTGAGAAAGGCGAAGTAGCGCCAGTTGGGCCAGAGTTCGGCTTGCTTTCCGATCAACCTGGTACGGCGGATTACCAGCCTGCGACCCCCGTAGGTGGTCTCAGCCACCGCGGCTTCGCCGCCGGGGGTATAGGGGATCACGCTCCAGGCATCTTCGCCGATCTCCCCTATTACCTCTTTGACTGCCTTGGTGCCAGCGCGTATCGCCATCGAGTAGCGGACCTTGAGCTTTTCCAGTAGAGATATGGTGTCATTGGACCAGTAACCCGAATCGAAGCGCATCACGATCTCCCCGGATGCTCCCCCTCGCCTCACTCTCGCGATGGTATCTGAGATGAAGGGCCTCACCCCTCGAGCGGTATTGGCCGAACCTTTCCGGAGCCGCCCATGGAGGATCTCACCACTATCTGCCCTAACGGCAAGTATCGGGTGATAGGCCCGGCACTTGGTATAGCCGAAGTTGCCCCCTTGTTTCTTGGTGCCATGCACCTCACATATCGTGGAGTCGATATCAATTACCAGCTGGCTGGCCCCAGGACCTGCCCCCATTGCCCAGGCCCGCCCCAGTGCTGTATCTAGCACCGAATCAAGCTGGCGGACGTTTCCGAAGGTGAAAGCCCGGAGAAAGGTCCCAACGGTAGAAGGGGCACTTACCTTATGTCCCAGTACCGCTTCGCTTGCTCCAGCTCGAAGGATATCGACATGGTCAATGTGATTGGCTCCGGCTGTCATCGCATGGACCAAAGTGAGGATCTTGGCTCCCGGGTTTGCTCCCCCGAGCCTCTTGCCAAGCGAGACCTTGGCTTCAATCAGTTCCTCGAGTCCAAGGCTCTGAGACAGTGTGGAGACCATGAGAAGACCGGCATTGGCCACAAGATTCTTATCATCGAAGGCTACTTGGATCCGCTCAATCCGGCCAGGTGTTAGAATCACAATCAGTGCCCTTTCGTTGGTGGCGTTGGCCGGTCTTATCAACTACCATTCTACCAGCTCAAAGGGCACTATTTCTTTGTATCGGGTCTCTTTATGCGATAACTTTCGGTGGATCGAGGTTAAATCGCACCGGCGCGCCGGTCAAAGTTAGGCGGACTCTCCGCAAAATTCCACCGGGAATCGGACCGGGCTTTTCGGCTCGGCTGGAAGAAGAGTAGTCGTCCCAGAGCTTGGCTTTTACGGCGCCAAACGCACGGATGGATCGAAGAATCCGACGCGAATCTGGTCGTCGAATTGGACGATCGGGTGGGATCGGCACGAGTTGAAGACGTCTTCACCGCTAAACTTTGTGATGTCGTACTGGCAGACGATCGTGACTTGCGGATTTTGATCCAGCAGGGTATTCAGGCGCTCTTCGTACAAGTGAATTTCCTCCGTGCCGGGTGTTTCGGTAAAATACCAGTCCATTTCGCCGGTGACGAGGTGCTCCAAATGGCCGTCCGATCGACGCAGGATTAGGAGGAGCTTCATAAAGGAAATCATGAAGCTTGCGGAGAAGACTCCTTGGCGAAGGTAGGCTTCCTTTGCTGGCACCAACGACAAAAGCCCAGCCCGGCCCGCCGCCTCTGGATCAATTCCCTCCGCGGCGATCCGGTCGTATAGTTCTGCGCGAGTCGACGAGCTATAGAGATAGGTGGTGGGTTTGCCAGCGTGATAATGGTCGAGAAAGTATCGCCGGAACGAACGCCACTGCTGGTCCGCATCGCGGAAGTAGAGCGACACATGCTTGTGGCGACCGTCTTGGGCCGCTCCGGAAAGCTTCTCCTTGAAGCCCGCGTCAGCGCTAGTTGCTCTCGTGCCGCTTTGCTTGAAAAGGAAGGCGTCGAGCATTGTACGCTCGAAACGACGTTCTGCGCGCGCACCCAGGCGACGACATTCCAAGGCGCCACTGTTGGTCCAGCGGCGCAGCGAAGTCTTGCTGACCCCTAAGTACGTTGCCGCCTCTTCGAGATTGAGCAATCCCGAATCTCCACTCATAGAGCTATTATCCCGGAAATCTTCGTGGTCGCGTTGGTAATCGTCTGACTCTCTAACGGTTCGATGGTGGTCAATTACGTTGCTGTTATATACACACCAGCATACGCCACGCTAGGTGAGATCGTACCGCGAAGCGCTGCTCGAGCTCTAGGCGCTTAGGGGCTAGAGAGTACGATGACGCCGGAATTCGGGTGCTTTTCCCAAATTCGATTGGGGTGGAGTGAGTTTTGGGCGCTCTCCTAACGCTGATGTGGATCCGCCGAACCAGTTGATCGGAGGATCCACATCAGCACCATCGTGACTTTCGGGTCTAAAAAGGCACCCTGGGAACGCACAGCGTTTCTGAATCCGGGCATTCACAT
>JAJYGZ010000342.1 GCA_021790495.1 Actinomycetes bacterium | reverse complement strand
GACTGCCGATCATGTACTGGCATTTCATGCTCAAAGGGCTCGCATAAACCAAGGATCGCTATCAGCTCCGCGTCTTACCGTCGGGATTCTCCTGGCCGGGACCATCGCTTGCCCCGGCAGCCTGGATTTGATCGGCTGGCTCTGGCGACCCATCTCCAGGCCAAGAGGGTAAGCGCAAGGTGATTAGGAATGAGATCGCAAAAACCGCGATCTCGTAGCCGAGGGTCTCGCGGAGACTAACGAGAAAGTCCCTAGTGGCGGCGCCATTCCCGTTGGAGATAAAGAGCGCTATCAATTTCGCCTTGAGTGTTTTTGAGATTGGGGCCTGTTCGATCGCGCCCCCAATTATGAGGCAGCTTTGGGGCAGGCTGTTGAAATCCTTTGACCGAGCGCGGTCGTGAATGCAGGTTACGAAGGCATTTTCTCCCTCGGCTATGAACGAACCCGGAATCGAAAGGGCTCGCAACTCCGTAGTCACCGCCGGAAGTTGTGCGCGCGCGGACCAGTTGGCGTTAAATCCGAGAAATGAAAAGAAGACCAGGCTGATCAGAGCGATCCCAAAGGCGCCGCCGAGTTGCTGGAACGTCGTGATCAAGCCTGACGCAGATCCGGCTTCGGAAGCAGTTACGCGAACCATCACCAGAGAAGAGGCCGGCCCGACAAAAAGGCCCAGGCCAATTCCGGCCAGCAGAAGAGCCGGTATGAGACGATATCCGCTCAGTTGACCGCTGAGATTTCTCAGCAAAAGGATGAGCATCCCCATCGATACGGCAAGGACAAAAGAGCCCGCCAGCATAAACGTCTTGGAGCGCCTCGGATTGAATTTCGACGCCCCGTAGGATGCTACTGCCGCTCCGAGCGCGAAGGGGGAACTTGTCAGACCGGCGACCATGGGCGTAAAGCCGTTGCCCTCTTGGAGAAAGATCGATAGCGCAAAGAAGAACGGCGCTACACCCAAGAAAAATACTAAAAATAATGCCAGTCCGCCCACGAAGGCCCGGCTTCTCATCAAGTCCAGGTTGATCAAGGTATCGACGCCGCGCCTTGCCGCTTTCCGCTGTTCAACGGCAAAGCCGACCAATACCAACGCAGAAAGGGCGCCCATCGCCTTTAGCCAAAGCGGCCACCCGAACTGACGACCCTCGAGCAAGGGAAAGATCAGCATCGAGAGTCCGAGAGTGGCAATGGCGGCCCCGGGTAAATCGATAGCGGCCCTACTTGGTGACCGGCTTTCGACCAAACGACGCGACGCGCCTACGAAGGCCAAGATGCCAATCGGCACGTTTACGAAAAAGATCAGACGCCAATCCAGCTGTCCGATATTCGCCTTTATCAGCAATCCGCCAACCAGCGGGCCAGCTACGGTGGCGAGGCCTATGGTGGCACCGTAGACTCCGTAGATTCTCGCTCGGGTATCACCGAAAAAAGAGACTTGGATGATCGAGAGCACTTGAGGAAACATCAGGCCGGAAAACAGGCCCTGAACCAGGCGTGCCACTACCAAAATGGTGGAATTCGGCGAGGCTCCGCACGCCGCCGACGCCAGGGTGAAACCCACCATCCCGATCATGAACAGGCGCCGTCTCCCGTAGCCATCTCCAAGGCGACTTGCTGCGATCAAGGTAGTGGCGAAAGTTAGCTGGTAACCAGCCACAACAAGTTCGATGGCTCCAAAGGAAGCTGAAAGACTTGACTGGATTGACGGCACTGCCACATTGACGATACTCACGTCGAGCAGTTGCATAAAGGTCGCCGAAAGTATCACAACGACCAACACGTAATCTATCGGTGGCGCAGCGCGGTACTCGCCGCTCGGATATGCAGCTACGGCATCCATGTCCCGTTCAAACTATCACATTCACCAATCGATCATGACGCTTCTACCAGCTTCTTTCATCTGGGATTGAGAGAATTGCCACTTGCTCGTGCTGGAGATTTCCTCCCCCTAACCACGGGATCTCGGCCGGGGTGGCTTTCCACTTCGCCAGATGCACCCAGACCACCCGCTGGCCGATCGCTACTGTCGGGTGATAGCGCGCCCCGGAGCTATCGGTAGCGCCGGGGCGTCGGGGCGTCGGGTTGGCAGAAGAGAAACCATATGGCGACATGGGCCTTGCCTTGCCACAGTCAGGGGTTTATGGCGATTATCGTGGTTGCATGCGGGCACTAGTTATTCAGCATGACCATATGTCGGGATCGGGTTACATCGGCGAGGCGCTGCGGAACCTCGGGTACCATATCGACGACTTCCTCGTCGTTCCTGAGGATAGGTTCAGAACGCCCGACGTTGCGGTCTCATTTCCTGATTTTCGCGGCTACGACCTTATTGTTCCAATGGGAGCGCCCTGGTCGGTCTATGACGACACCACCATCGGCAGCTGGGTCCATGACGAGCTTCGCTTTCTCGAACAAGCCCAGAGAGCCCGAATCGCGATCCTGGGTATCTGCTTTGGCGGGCAACTCCTCGCCAAGGTGAACGGCGGAAAAGTTGTCCGCTCCCCCACCCCCGAGATCGGATGGCACCTAGTCGATACCGACGACCCTCGAGCGATACCGCCGGGACCTTGGTTTGAATGGCATTATGACCGCTTCATCCTTCCGGTTGGCCCAAACGAGATTGCGCGCAACGCCTCGGCGCCACAGGCGTTTCGGACCGGGCGCTCTCTCGGATTGCAATTTCATCCCGAAATCGACCCACAGGGATTAATGGTATGGCTGGACGAGGAGGGAAGCGATCAAGTGCGCCGAGCCGGACTCGATCCTAAGGCGCTGCTGCAGTACACCAGGAGGGCCGCTCCTGCCGCACGTGCATCGGCGTTTAAACTCATCGACGCCTTTCACAACGACATTGTGCTGGCGAGCCCCACGTGCGCTCTAGAGGTGTGACTGATCCCGATATGTAGCGCAGCCTAACGAGAGGCCGATGCGTCTGGCTG
>JAJYGZ010000331.1 GCA_021790495.1 Actinomycetes bacterium | reverse complement strand
CCCTGTCGTCCAGCTCAAAGACTTCTGGTGCTGAGTAGACACACTGTCCGTGGTCATTGCACTTATTGAGGTCAACGGTAATCTTCAAAATATTCCTCCCATGTTTTCGATGACTCGATCGGCGAATTGTGCGCCGCGTCCAAAGTTTGGCAAGCCTGACGCTATTGCCAAATACCCGATTCCCCTCCCGCAGCGCCCAGCCCGATCTCGTGCCCATAACTGCGTTCACGGGGCGTCGTTTGGATCCGCAAAAGCTGCAAACTTTTACCTGCCTCCAGAGATACTCGTCTCGAAAATCGGAATTCTTAATCGCTCGTTGGGATTTCACGGTCTTAATAACCATAAAAGGAGCAGTTTTCAAGGCCTAGATGAGACCAACATGAGAGTTCTCGCAACGTACTGCGGTCGTTAAGTTTCCTTAACGCGAACCGAAGTACTCGGGCGACAACCCCACCTCTAAAAACGCGAACCCGGGGATAGGTTCTTACCGAAGCCCATACTGCGAACTGACCTAGATAATGGCTGAGGTGGGAACAAAGATCGATAACCAAGTATTGATCACCGGGCTGAAGAGGTGCGCCAACAGCGCTGGAAAGATAAAGACCAGAATCAGCAGTATCGGAAGAAAGAACTTCATGTTTCCCACCACCAGGGCATATCGGCCCTCCCCGAGAATGCGCCGCAAGATGGCCGAACCATCCAACGGCGGAATCGGCAGAATGTTAAAGACGAACAGCACTGCATTTATCACCCCGAAATAGATCCAGAAATAACCGAGCAGCGCGCTAGGTGAGTTTCCTCCCGACAGCAGCGGTCCGGTGCTGGAATATGAGGTGGAATAGATGTAGAGCCGCAAAACGATCCCAGCTACCAACGAGAGCACCAAATTCGTAAGCGGCCCGGCAACAGCTACGACCAGGGTTGCGCGGCGTCGATTGCGCATTCGAGAAGGGTCGATGGGAACCGGCTTCGCGTATCCCAAGGGCGAGAGGTGAAGCAAGAGCAACAGTGCCGGCAGGATTACGGTTCCGAAGGGATCGATATGTGCCTTGGGATTCAGACTAAGACGCCCTCGATCCGCCGCGGTGTGATCGCCATAGTAGAGCGCCACGATCCCGTGGCTAACCTCGTGGAGCACCAACGCCACCACTGCCGCGAGGATATTCAGACCAAAATAGATAGTCAGGATGTGGCGCGATACCGCCAAGCCCGCGATAAGAAGGATTCCTATCGCCCACAACGCCTTTGTCTTCACAAGAGTTCTTCCTCGCCGTTTCCCATCGATCAATCTAAGGCGTCGAACAAAAAAGCGGTGAGAACTATCTCTTTCCAGCCATCGCGCATTCGCGACAGAAACGGGCGGTAGGAATGGCGTCGAGGCGCGCAGGGTCTATTGGACCTTGACAGGATTCGCAGCTTCCATAGGTGCCATTGGAAATTCTCGCCAAGGCGCGCTCCACATCTTCTAGGAGGTGCGCCAAGTTGGCGGATTGGGCCTCGGCTTCGCCACGCTCGGCAATCACAGCAGATGAGTCAGCGAAGTTGGGATCGTAGTCGCCATTGGTCGTCGCATCCTTCGACAATTCGGCAACTTTTGCGACCAGGACCTCGCGTTCGGCCACTAGTGCAACTTTGATGGCGGCGAGGTCGTACTTCGGTTCTTCTTCCATGCCTTGATTATAGGAAGGTTTCGGAGTCGAAATCTGCCCGAGGATGAGAGTTGAAATAAACGCTTGCCAATCGTGCGGGGGTGACGTGAGTGTAGATCTGGGTAGTGGCTAGGGATGCGTGTCCGAGAAGCTCCTGCACCACCCTTATGTCGGCCCCGCCGTTGACCATGTGGGTGGCACAGGAGTGGCGAAGTGTATGAGGATGGATAGAGACTTTAATTTGTGCAATAGTCGCGTACTTTCGAACCGACTGCCAAACCGCCTGGCGCGAAATACGCGAACCTCGCGACGAGATGAAGACTGCGGCACTACGTTTGGAGCCAAGCGCCGCGGCTCTGGAGCCCCCGATGACGTAACGATCTAAAAACTCGCCCGCGTAGTGGGTAATCGGCACCACCCTTACCTTTTGCCCCTTTCCCGTCACCCGAACCAGGCCCTCATCGGCAAAGAAATCCTCCAGGTCAAGCCCGACCGCCTCGGAAACTCGCAGTCCGGAACCATAAAGCAGCTCGATTAGGGCTCTATCTCTGAGACCGTGGCCCGTCGTGACATCGATTGCGCCGATCAGGCGCGACACCTCTTCGAACGAGACGATTTCGGGTAGCCGGAATGGAACTCGGGGAATCTCCAGATTGGCGAGCGGTGAGACGCTAATCTCCCCGATGTCGATGAGCCAGCGATAGAAGTTGCGGAGCGCGGACATCATCCTGGCAAGCGAAGACTCAGCGAGCGATACAGATACGACGCGCATCATTTCAGCGAGATCACCCTCGCTCGCATCCTTGAGGGCGATCTGCCTTTGCGCCAGCGTCACGGTCGCCTTGTAAAGGTCCAGATAGTACGAGTCCACCGTGTTGGAGGACCTCCCATAAACAAGGCGAAGCTCATCGAGATAACCCTCTATGAGCGCCATATCCTCGTTCGCTGGAATGCCCGGAACCAATTCGACTAGCCGATCACGACTGGGGCAAATTCCTCGATGTTGAACTCGTCCAGATATGGCTCGGGCACAGCCAGGTCGTCAAGATAGCTGCGCACGGCATAAAGACCGATGATAGTCTTGCCGTCAATGATCCTGCCCGAAGCGATCAGGCGCTCCAGCTCGACCAGGCCAACCGAGCGACGGCGCGCGGCCGTCTCTTCGGCTCCCTGTGGATTCCAATTTCCGGCACTCAACCCCCGGGCGAGGTATAGGTGCGTCAGTTCGTCGCAAAAGCCCGGAGTATTGAAGAAACTGAGCAGATGAACCATCGAAGTGGCTCGCAACCCGAG
>JAJYGZ010000133.1 GCA_021790495.1 Actinomycetes bacterium | reverse complement strand
TTCGCGCACCTCAACGCTGGATCCCACCGCCTGAGTAATTGCAGCGCCCACCTTAACCTTTTCAGCGGCCGTTAGCGCCTTGGCGACGCGGATCTCGGCCACTCTGGTATTTCGCAAATCGGAAACGATCTTTGCCATCAGCTCGAGAACCTCGACAAAGTCGCGAATCCGACCGGCGGATGCGGCAAAGCGCAGCGCCTCGGTAAAGATCTCGTCACCCGAGCCGCCTATCAAATCGGCAATGATCCCCACCCGCTGCTCGGCGACAGTGCCAACGCCCGAAAGGGCGCGACGCAGCGGAGGACTTGACGCCACAATGTCGCGAAACTGATATAGCTGCGATTCCGCTACCGCCAGGCGATCCAGGTCATCGATCGATCCAAAGAGCGCCCGAGCGAACGCCCGAACCCGAGAGGTGGTGGTTAGCGCGCCGGTCGCCTCCTCTAGCGGCTCTTCAAGAGCGTCACCGAGTTGAGCAATGGCCTCGATCACCTTGCCGGGACGCTCAAGCAAAACAGCCTCGTTGATGATCTGAAGAGCAAAGGTCGAGACCGTCGCCCCAAATAGATCAGTAATGATCGACTTCTTCACCAGGTCATCAATACTCGGATCGCCGAGCACTACTCTCAGCGCTTCATGGTCTTCGAGCGAAGCTGAGACCAGCCTGACTTGAGTCGGCAGCGCAGTTTCCCCCGCCAATGAAGCAAGGAACTTCATCCCCTGTGCAAATCCTCGGAGTTGCTCTCTCAAGACTGCGTCGCCCCGATCTCTCCGAGAAATTGCTCGATGAGTGCACTGCTGGAATTTCGATCAAGCTCGAACTGAAGAACCCGCTCTGCGATGTCGAACGCCAGGCGACCCATCTCGTCACGAAGCTCTACCGAGATTCTCTCGCGTTCGAAGCGAAGCGCCTCGTCGTTGCGGGCACGCAACTCGCCAGCTTCCTCTTCAGCCTTAGCCAAAAGGTCTCTGCGAAGCACTTCAGCCGTTTTGCGGGCCTCTTCTATTAGTCGAGTCGCCTCCCGACGAGCTTCGGCGAGCTGCTCGCGGTATTCCGCAAGTACGCGTTCCGCCTCGGCGCGCGACTTCTCGGCGCTATCGATGTCACCTTGGATCTTGGCAGTCCTGTTATTAAGGATCGCCTTCACCGGCGGGTAGGCGAATTTACCCAACAGCACAATGAGCAGCGTGAAGGAAAGTACCGACCAGATGATCTCAGGGACTGCTGGCAGAATGGGATTCGACGACTCCGCTGCCGCAAATATTACCGAGAACATTTAGCCGGTGTACTTCAGAAGGATGAATACAACGAAACCAATGAGGGCGAGCGCCTCAGTCAGTGCAAATCCGATAAAAGCCAGACCGCGAACGGGACCCGCAGTTTCGGGCTGGCGAGATATCGCCTGCACCGCTTGGCCAAAAATAAGCCCAATTCCGATTCCAGGACCGAGGGCCGCGAGGCCGTAAGCCAATCCGGAACCGAGTTCTGCCAGACCTTTGCGCAGATCAGGATTCTGCGTTACGGCGGCAGATATCGCCAAAACCATATGAAACAACCGAATACCTCCTAGGCGGGGCTAACTCAACCCCAGGAATACTAAACACAAACGCGGGAGTACCCTTGATTTGTCATTACCTAAATTTGGCCGAATGATAAGCTAGTGGTCACAAGCGTGTCATCAACCGAATAATCGGAGTTTGGACCCATTTGCTGCCTTGCGGAGATTCCACAAGAACTTCCGCACTTCGACCACCAGCACAATCACCCAAGAATTGCAACCAAAAACAATGTCGTGGCTAACCGGGACGTCTTGGGAACCTGGAACCTCCTTCTTTAAGCTTCCCGCAGTTCAATGAGTGCGGAATTCCTGCAAGCTTTCTCAATGCGATCCACCGTGAAGCGAATCGCCGATATAAACCGCAGTGAGGGTGGTAAAGATGAATGCTTGAAGGCCCGCGACAAATATCTCGTACCCGGTAAGCGCGGTCAGCATCGCGAAAGGCAGCGGCAAAAGCACCAGGCCAATGCTCTTTACGAAGAGAGCCTCCGAAAGCACAGTAAATGTGATCAGGAGCAAGTGACCAGCAAGCATATTGCCAAAAAGACGGATCGCCAACGCGAACGGCCGGACGAAAAATGTGGAAAGAATCTC
This sequence comes from Actinomycetes bacterium, assembly GCA_021790495.1. Taxonomy (GTDB): domain Bacteria; phylum Actinomycetota; class Acidimicrobiia; order Acidimicrobiales; family Acidimicrobiaceae; genus Acidithrix. The sequence goes on along the minus strand of JAJYGZ010000133.1, from coordinate 794 downwards.
AATCGGCACCAGGATGATAAGGACACCGCCTGGCACTCCGCTGGGCACAACGGTATTTCTAAAGTACTTAAAGCCCTGCTTCTTGATCCCTACAACGATAAAGGTGACCCAAACTGCGATCGCGAGAGGCGCTGGAACCGCCATTCGCGCCGTGGCAGGCATCTGAAAAAATGGAATGACCTCGAACAGATTCGAAAAAAAGATGAAGAAAAAGAGGCCGGTAAGGTATGGAGCCCAGGGAGCGCCATCGGGTCCCATCGCATCGCGAACTATCGAATTGTCGATAAAGTCCATCGCCGCTTCGACGAAGTTCTGAACACCCCTAGGAACCAGCTGATTTTGGCGCCCGGCCACAAGAAAAAGCACCAACGTCATCAGCGCAGCCAGCATTGTAATCACTGCGATCTTGTTGAACGCGAACGACGAGCCGCCTAAAAAGATCGGCCTCCAGTTCAACACCTCGGAGATCGGAGGAAAGTTGATTGCTAAGTACTGCAAATTTAGTTCAACTCCTTTTTGGTCGGATAAAAGCCTGAAAACGCTAGGCGGCCCGAGACCTTGCGGGCTTCGACGCCGACCAGAACGAGGTGTAGCGCAATCATGCTAATCCCGAATATGCGCAGATTCATCCAATGTGAACGGTGAAAGAGAACGACAAAAATGGTAAGCGCCACCAACATGACAAAAAAGCTGGCTAACGCCGTGGCCATGGCGGCCACAGGAGAGCTTGCTGAGGCTTTGGAGATCAAATATCCCACTAGGCCTAAGTTCACGAGAACTATTAGAACAGCTAT
>JAJYGZ010000259.1 GCA_021790495.1 Actinomycetes bacterium | reverse complement strand
CACCAAAGGGGTCGCCGAGCACTCCATTTGGCGAGACCCCCGCCACGCCTTTTTCCCTTAGTTGTGCCAACAGGTCCACTCCAGCATCCATCAAGCCAACAGCGTAGGCCTCGGTGCGCACCAAATCGGGTTCTAGGGCGAGCATCATGGAAGTTTCGCTTCGTCCGGCGTGCAAGTCGAGGGTCCGAGGAGCTGAGACTTCCACATCGGCAAGGGGAGCCATCTCCTTATCGAGCGCTGCAAGGTTCCGGGGCCACCAGACAAAAACGCGCCGGCCCTCGGCGTGGAGCCCTCTCTCGACGCGAGCCAAAACATCGGCATTTCCGCCGTGCGCGCTGATGAACGCGACCGCCCCGAAGGCGTCGGCACTTCGCGCCAGCTCCATCAGAAGCAGCTCCAGGGCACCTTGGCCAATCGAGATGGTTCCGGCGAAGCCGGAATGCTCTCCCGAGGAAGAGAAATTGATAGTGGGGGCGAGCAGCGTGAGCCCGGGGCGAAGGTGTGCGAGGGTCTCGCAAAGGGCGTCTGTTATCAGAGTGTCGGTTCCTAGGGGAAGATGTGGTCCGTGTTGTTCGGTCGACCCTATCGGTACAACCAAGATGCGGCGAGAGGCGATCGCCTCGGCCTCGGGCCACGTCAGATCTGTGAGCCGCGTTGTCATGTCTCGAGTCTCGAAGTGATCTTTCCAATGACGACGCGGGCTGCGGCTTTGGGGTCGATCACCCCCGCACTGGCGGATCCGATTCCCACTTGCACCCTGGCTCGTTGGGCGTCCGGGTCGAATGGGCCTGAGATCCGAGCACGATCAACCAATACCACCGCGGCAGTTTCGCTAATCACCTAACGGACCGCCCTTCGAAGCCACCGACGATGTAGGTATTCACATTTAGCTGGCCATCTGTCTGGTCGGAGCACGATTGTAATGTCCAAGCTGCGAAGACGCCGATGCGAATCTCGCGGGAGTTGGATATCTTCGCACCGCAGACATTTCGCGGCGTTCCCGTCTTTTGGCATGTACTTGTGGGGCTCTATGGACGAATGGCAAATATCGATGCCCCAAGTGTACATAATTTTGTCGGCTCGAACTCATGACTACGCCCAAGCGTGATCCGCGGTAGGCGTCAGCCGTGGAATGGTGGGGAGTAGCAACCGGCGCCCCTAACCTGTGGGGCCAAATTCGCGGTGTCGAAGCTGTGCTAGGCGCGGGAAATGTTTCCGGATCAAAAATAATTGGTTTATGGTATATCCAACATACCTTTTAGTGTACGATGAGCATCCAAGTGACACATCGCCATGAGTGCCACGTCTCCAAGGAGGGTAAAACATGTCGGAGCCTAAGGCCACCAGCGGTGGCGACAGCGGCGGAGCCACCGTGCTAGCAAAAGGGTCCCTGAAACCGATAAACGTGCTGGCCATCGCGGTGGCGGCGATCTCGCCGACTACATCGGTGTTTCTGGTTTATGGCGCGGGTCTGGCATCCGCAGGTACTGGCGTAATATGGGCGTTCATCATCGGCGGCCTGATAGCCATCGGAATGGCACTTTCCTATGCCGAGGTCGGGTCGGTGTTTCCGTCTGCTGGCGGCGCCTACACCATTGTCCGAAAAGCACTCGGTCCCATCTGGGGTGGAGTAGCCAACATGCTCTTTTTGGTACTGGGAATTGTTGTCACCGCTTCGATTCTTGTAGCTGCTGCATCGTATCTTTCGTCCTTGGTGCCCTCGCTACCGGTTAACTGGACGGCCTTTGTGATGATGGCGGTGGTCACGCTCCTTTCGTTGGGGCGGATATCTCCGACAAGCTTGGTGACTGGGGCGATGCTGGTTCTCGAGTTGGCAGTAATCTTGATATTCACGGCGTTCGCGTTTGCTCATCCCGCGCTACATGGCAATCCACTCACGCATCCGATGCTTGCCACCGGCCATGGCAACGCACTAGAGGTGGTTGGAGTAGGAGGTCTACTTATTGCTGTCGTGCCAGCGCTTTTTGCCTACAACGGCTATGACTGGCCGCTCTATTTTGCCGAAGAATCCACCAATGCTAAAAGGGCGCTTCCCAAAGCGGTCGTAATTGCCGCAGCGATTGCGATCGTGGTCGAGCTTGCAGCGGTGATCGGGGCTACTTTTGCGATCAAGAGCATCAGCGCCGTCACTGCGAGCAGTGCTCCTCTGTCGCTTATCGCCCAGCAAGTGATGGGCTCGACCGGAGCCAAGATCTTGCTGATTGGAGTCGTGATCGCTATGTTCGATACCGGCTTGGCGGGCAACCTCGCCTATGCCCGTATCTATTACGCCTCCGGCAGAGATCAAATGTGGCCAGGACCTCTCAACAAATTCTTTACCCACATCAGCCCCCGTACCCAGGTGCCGACCTATGGATTCTTGGTGCTTTTTGTCGGAAACGGGATACTTGCGATCTTCACTTCGCTCAATAACCTGATTACCTTCACCGGGGTTGTGATCGTGGTAATCTACCTGCTGGTCGCTGTTTCAGCCTTGGTGTCGCGGGTTCGCGACAAGGGAGCGGAGCGGGGATTTCGCATGCCGCTTTGGCCGCTTCCGCCCATTGTGGCTATCGTCGGGGTGGCGATTGCCCTTAGTCAGCAGGTCAAGCGCGACCTTATTATCACCAGCGTCATCGTTGGCCTGTCGATCATCTACTACGCTTTGGCACGACGTCGCCTTGCGAGCGTGGATGGGGCGACAACTACCGAAGCCTCAACCTCACCTAAGATGACACTCGCGGAGGATATCTAGCGATGCCAAATGCTGCGCCCAACCATGTGATCGTCGTCGGCGCGGGGATGGTTGGCCTTAGTGTCACTTGGTTTCTCCAGGAATACGGCGTAAAAGTCACAGTGCTAGACCGCAAAGGCGTGGCAGGCGGGTCTTCGTGGGGAAATGCCGGTTGGCTTTCTCCGGGACTGAGCATTCCTCTACCTGAGCCAAGCATTTTGAAGTACGGGATCAAGTCCCTAATGCATCGCGAC
>JAJYGZ010000373.1 GCA_021790495.1 Actinomycetes bacterium | reverse complement strand
CCTCGTCGAAGAGCTCAAGGGCGGGCGCAATCCGTTGCGCGAAGCGGGACTTGCCGGTTTGTTCATCACCGAGGAGCAGCGCGCGATTCTTTCCAAACTTGGCGGCCTGATGAGCGTTCTTGAAGGGCATGGCGACTTGATCATGTCGCGGGCGGCGATGGGCGTCATCCCCGAGGCGGACCGCTTCGAAGAGGTGCTGCACCATCGGCGGGAGTCTCCGAATCTAATTGCGCGGCTCATCGCGCAAATATATGGTCTTGACGCCAAGCTTCGCCAATACGAGGCCGGTAAGAAGTTTCTCGAAACCATCGAAACCCAAGCTGGAGAGCATGCCGTGTCGACGCTATTTGCTGCGCCGGAGAATATGCCAGACCTTGGAGAAATTTCCGATCCGGACTCATGGATGGCAAGAGTCATGGCGCGCGCTTAGCCCGAGGATAACATTGCCGGCTGTAGCTGCTGTATCTCGGTGGCTTCGCAGCCCTTGCGTCCGCTGACGAGTCCGAGATCTTCCAAGCCAGGGTCGGAAGTTTGGCGCGGACGCTCCGATTGGTCGCGTCGGCTCCCTTCGGTGCGATGATCCGGACTTAGGCGTGCTGCCTATCTGGGCAGCGGTGCCCAGCGGAGGTGCGACGCGCCACCTGAGCTATACCCAGCGTCATGTGGTGCGAGAGCGGTATCGGCCAAGGTTCGGTAGCGATGTCTTTGCAATCGGCCCATCTTGAGGGTTCTGCTATCGAGTGGCGCCGGTCTTTTCTCCTAACCTTTAATCCGTGCTAGCAATCGTCTCGTCGTCGCCTTATCCCTACGCTGCGAGTGCGGCGCTCCGACTCGCACTTTCGCAAGACCTCGGCCCGGTCGATGGCCTGCTTCGCCGGTGCGCCTTTGCCGAGCCCACCGATGGACCCGTGGCCCTTGCGGTCTCCGGCGGGCCAGACTCGATTGCGATGGTGATGCTCGCTAAGGCTGCGGGACTCGAAGTCGACGTCTGGCACGTCGATCACCAGATCCGTGCTGGCTCCGCCACCGAAGCGGCAGCGGTTGAGCACTTTGCCCAAGCTATTGGGGCGGGGTTTCGCCTGGTCCGAGAGAAGGTCGAGCCCGGGGCGAACCTGGAAGCGCGCGCGCGGGAGTTGCGCAAGTCGCGACTTCCCGCGGGCATTGCCACCGGACATACCATGGACGATCAGGCGGAGACGATGTTAATCAATCTTTTGCGGGGTGCGGGGACCCGAGGGTTGGCTGCGATGGAGCCGGGTCCCTCCAAGCCTATTCTTGGCCTGCGTCGCAGCGAGACCGAGGCGATATGTGCGGCGCTTGGTTTGATGCCGATCCGTGATCCGTCGAACTTGTCCTTGGACTTCGTGCGAAATAGGATTCGTCATGAAGTTCTGCCCTTGATGGCCGAGGTGGTATCGCGCGACCTCGTTCCGATCCTTTATCGCTCATCGCTGCTATTTGGCCAGGACGATTCCGAGCTCGACGCGATGGCGTCATCAATCGACGCGAACGACCAAGCCAGCCTCGCCAGCGCGCCCCGGGTGCTTCGGCGACGCCGATTACGCCAGGTCATCGCCCAAAGCGTCGGATATCCGCCGTCGTATGAAGCCCTCGAGGCACTTGATGCCCGAGTGGTTGAAGGCCGAAACTTCAGGACTCAACTAGCTGGGGGTCTTGACGTAACTTGTCGACGCGGGCGAATTTCCTATACCATGTCGCCGGTGGCAAAAGACGCAAGCGGATCCAGAAGCTGACTATGGAGTCCACGTACCGACTGAGGCGCTGCGCTTGCCTAAGATCTCTATCGTTGTCTGTCTGATTGGAACCGAATGCCCGTAGGTCCTGAAGTTTGGAGCCGCAGTGATCCCCATTTGGTTCGCGAGGTCATATCTTCCCAAGCGCTCACCAAGAGGGTGGCCGAACTCGGCGCGCAAATATCCGCGGACTACATCGGCAAGAACCTTCTGCTGATCGGAGTGCTGAAAGGTGCATTTCTCTTCATGTCCGACTTGGCAAGGCAGATTGCGGTGCCAGTCGAATTCGACTTTATGGCGGTGTCATCCTATGGCGCGGCTACTCAGACCTCTGGCGTGGTGCGAATTCTGAAAGATCTGGATATTGACCTTGCGGGTCGCGACGTCATAATCGTCGAGGACATTATCGACTCGGGCCTCACCTTGTCATATCTGATCCGGAACTTGAAGTTTCGCAACCCGGCCAGCATTTCGGTATGCGCATTGCTGGTAAAAGAAGGGGTTACTCCCTCCGATTTCGAACTGGGATATATCGGGTTTCGAATTTCTCCGGAGTTTGTTGTCGGATATGGGCTCGATGTCGGCGAGCGGTACCGCAACCTTCCCTATGTCGCGATCTATCGTGAGCTCGATTCGGACTGAAGCCTAAGGATATGACAATCGCTTTCTATCTCGCGGACCGCGCGGGTCGTCCCAACGGCGCGGTCGTCCGTGAGGGCTGGGTGGCCAATGGAAATTGAACGAGTAAAAGCTGCGGTTTCAGAGTTGCTCGATGCGCTCGAGTTGGGTATCGAGCTCGACGAGCGCGACTTGACATCGATGCGCGTCGCAGCATTGTGGACCGATCTGCTCTCTGGAGAGCACGAGGAGCCGAGCTCGTTTTTGCGCGGCGGATTTTCCGAAGGCTATACCGAGATGGTCGCCCTGCGCGATATCCCATTTTTTTCTATGTGCGAACATCACCTCCTGCCGTTTTTCGGTAAAGTACACATCGCCTATCTGCCTGGGAGCGCCGGGCGCATAGCCGGGGCCTCAAACCTTGCCAAGGTCGTGCTCTCGGTGTCAAGGCGCCTGCAAATCCAGGAACGGCTGACTTACCAGGTCGCCGCTGCTATTCGCGACGGAATCGACGCGAGCGGTGTCATGGTCGTTGCGTATGCGGAGCATCTTTGCATCACTATGAAAGACCGCACCGATCTGGGCTCAAGGCTGGTGACCACGGCGTCGACCGGCCTGA
>JAJYGZ010000125.1 GCA_021790495.1 Actinomycetes bacterium | reverse complement strand
CTTCGCGGCGAGCGCACGGATCGACTCAGAAGGGGTCGGGCTTTTTCGCACCGAGTTTCTTTTTCTCGAGCGGGCCAGCGCGCCTACCCTCGAGGAACAGCGCGGGGCGTATCGAGAACTCTTTGAGGCCTTTACCGGTCGCAAAGTGATCGTGCGGACCCTAGATGCCGGTGCCGACAAGCCGCTTGCTTTTGTCAAAGTCGACCCAGAGCCCAATCCGGCGCTGGGAATTCGTGGCTTTCGGACCTATCAGTCCAATCCCGAACTCCTCGAGGAGCAGCTTCGAGCGATCTCGCGCGCGGCTTCGAGCAGCGGAGCGGACGTCTGGGTGATGGCGCCGATGGTTGCCTCGGTGGCCGAGGCCGCCACTTTCGCGGGCCTTGCCCACGACGCTGGCCTTCCCAACGCCGGTGCCATGGTCGAGATACCCGCAGCCGCCCTTCGTGCTGGAGATCTAATCGGCGCGTGTGACTTTCTCAGTATTGGGACCAACGACCTATCGCAGTACACTTTTGCCGCCGACCGCGAAACTGGTGCCATGGCATCCTTGCTCGATCCCTGGCAACCCGCATTGCTCGAACTGGTTCGGATGGCGGCTAACGCCGGGCGGAAGGCTGGCAAGCCGGTCGGCGTCTGCGGCGAAGCCGCGAGCGACCCGCTGCTCAGCTTGGTCTTGGTAGGACTTGGAGTTTCGAGTCTCTCGATGGCGCCAGTTGCGGTGTCCGGTGTCCGCGCCGAGATCGCGCGACTGGACTACCGGGAGTGCGAGCGGCTTGGCGCGATCGCACTCGGCGCCAAGGATGCTTTTCAGGCTCGCAATGCGGTCAACAAAGAGGTTTACGGCTAGCGGCTCTAGCGGGTGCTTCAAGCGCAACGCCGATTTGGTGCGAGCGGCGTCTCGGCCCGCCCCGTAGTGGGAGCCAAGGAGAAGCGGCCTTCGGGACCCGCTATAGGGCAACTGGCCCGTTAGAGTTCCCCGGGCGCGGTGCTGCGATTGACCTTAATTGTCGCCAGCCCCGCATCGGCGCGATCCGAGCCTGGACTGCCGGGATCGTCTGCACGTCGTCGTGCGGTGAATATCCTTCTTGGCCGATCGGGAGCCGTTGGCTAATTCGTCTTTGGATCGCAACGCTGTTGCTTGGGTTGGCCGATCGTCGAGGATGCGCGACTGGGCGCGGCTTAGTTGGCCCATTTTGGCTTAGGATAAAAGGACTATGGCGGATCAATTACGGTTTACTGACGACGCGATGGGCTTCTTGGACGCCCTGTATTCCGCGGCGTTGCGGATGACGCGCAATGCCGCCGAGGCGGAGGATCTTGTTCAGGAGACTTACCTCAAGGCCTACCGTGGTTACGGCTCTTTTCAAGAGGGAACCAATCTAAAGGCGTGGTTGTACCGCATTCTCACCAATACCTTTATCAACTCTTATCGAGCCAAGAAGCGTCGGCCGGACGAGAGTGATCTGGAAGAGGTCGAGGACCTCTATCTCTATCGGCGCCTCGGAGGTCTAGAGGCCGCGGTGGCGGGGCGGTCGGCTGAAGAAGAGGTTCTTGACTCCTTTACCGACGACGAAGTGAAAAATGCTGTCGAAGCCTTGCCGGAGCAGTTTCGCATCGCGGTGATGTTGAGTGATGTGGAAGGGTTTTCCTATAAGGAGATCGCTGAGATCATGGATGTTCCGATCGGCACTGTGATGTCGCGCCTGCATCGCGGAAGAAAAGCATTGCAGAAGTCGTTGTATGAGTTTGGTGCGAACCGAGGATTGGTAGCTGGTCGAAGTGGAAAGTAGCCGTTTAGAAGACGCTGGTGAATGCCAGGAAGTGCTGGCCAGGCTTTATACCTTTCTCGACGGCGAGCTGACCGAGGAGCGGAGAGCCAAGATTCGGCATCACCTTGACGAATGCTCGCCTTGTCTCGAAGCATTTGAATTCGAAGCTGAACTGCGCCAAATGGTGGCTAATCGCCTTCGTGACAGGGTTCCCGACGCCTTGCGCCTCAAGATCTGCGCCTTGATCAAAACGGAGCGGCGTGTTTAAGGCAGATCCTTGGAATAATTTCATTTAGCTTGAGTTAGTCCTAATATGGCAAATCGAACTGAAGCAGTTAGCGGAGCACCGGTTACCGGCCTGTCTCGGGCCTCTAAGGCCTATCCCAAGGACCGAGTTTGCAAAGAGTCAAGCTGCACGACGCGTCTTTCCATATACAACAGCGGCAAATATTGCTACACCCATCAGCCTCTTACTGTGCCTAGAACCAGGGGACGTAAGATCTCATAACAGGGGAAGTTTTACCCTTGTGGCAATGGAGGCAGCATCAGATGATCGCATGGAATACCGCGGCCAAAGTCGCCAAGGGCGTGATCGCCACATTTTCCCCGGAAAATCCCGTAGCTCTCGCTGCGATGGAGTCGAGCCTCGAGGCTTTCAGTTCCCAAGCCCAGCAGCTTGTTCAAGACGCTTCGGGATTGACTCTCAATACAACTTCTTTGGGTGTCCGGGTGACGACGCGCGCCCAGTGGGTTGATGCGAATGTGAGTTCGATGTCGCTGCTCTTGGACCCGCTTGTCGCCAAGATTTCTGCCGCTGTCCCCGGACCGTTCGCTGCTATTGGCGCTCAAGCTGGCGCGGTGCAGTTCGGACTGCTTTTTGGATGGATGTCGCGGAGAGTGTTGGGACAATACGACGCGGCGCTATTTGCAAATAGCGATGCCAACTCCTCTGGAGTCGCCCCGATATACATGGTGGGCTCTAACATCCTTTCCTTGGAAGACAAGTTTGGCTTCCCCAAGGCGCAGTTCGAGCGCTGGGTGCTTCTCCATGAGTTAACCCATAAGTTGCAGTTCGAAGCGGTGCCGTGGATGCTGACGCACTACCACGGCCTGGTGTCGTCGTTGATTGAGCAGATGAATTTCGGGCCTGTCGTTCTGTTTTATGCGCGAAGTTGCCTGGTCGGAGGGCTCTAGGGCGGGGTGAAGCTGTGGTGCGAAGCGGATCGGGCGGGTGTGTTGTTCGG
>JAJYGZ010000182.1 GCA_021790495.1 Actinomycetes bacterium | reverse complement strand
GGGAAGCGAGAAGCCCCGGCGAGAAGCTTGACGTAGGAGAGGTCATAAGCCGAGCCAAAGACGGTGGTCCCCGCGTAATACATGATGATCGTCGCCAGCAAGGCGATACCGAGGCCGAGCGAGGCGATCAACAAGTACTTCCACGACGCCTCGGTGGCTCCATCGGTATCATCGATCGCGACGAGCAACGCTGAAATTACCGTCGTGATCTCGATAGCGACCCATAACAGGGCCAAACCATTGACCAGCGGGGCGAGTGCCATCGACCAACAAAACAGGTTCAATCCGGCATAAAATCTTCGGCCATAACGACGGCCAGCTGATCCGCCATCGAGATGCAAATATCCAGAGACGAAGACCGAGGTGGCCGCGTAAAGAAATGTTGTCGCCACCAGAAATACCAACGAAAGGGCGTCGACTCGCAGCGAACTGCCAGCGGTCACCTGCCCATGGGCGACGACACTCGGCACAATTGCAAGCGTTAATCCAAAGGTGGCAAAGCCCGTGGCGATGGTTATGACCCTCGACGCTGCCAGCGGGGTGAAATAGACCACTACCGTCGCCACAAAAGGCAAGACAAGAATTACGTAGAGCAGCGCGCTCATCGCTAGCCCTTGAGCCGATCGAGATCTTCGGTCGACAGGGTCTTTGTCCGACCGTGATGAACTCGCATGATGACGCCAAAGACCACCACCGCCACCAGAAGATCGAAGAGAAAGGCGACTTCGACCACCAGGGGAAGCCCCGCCGCTACAACCAAGCTGGCCACCGATACCCCGTTCTCCAAGGAGAAGAACCCAATCGCCTGGGAGACCACGTCACTGCGCAGGATGATAAGCACGAAGGCAACCAAGACCACCGCGGCGGCGATGGCGAGCGCCGAGGTCGGAAGTGCAAGCGAACGCACGTGAAGCGACCCCACCGCGAAGAAGCCGAAGGCTGAAACCGCAATCGCTATCAGTATCATGCTCGCCACACCGAGTACCGAGCTACCCGCAAGATCCGTATCGGCGTCACCAAGTAAGCGCAAAACCACCCCAGGAACCAGAACGACCTTGAGCACGAAGGAGAGCAGCGCAAGGACATAGAGCGCGCCAATGCCACGCGAGGCGGCTACGAACACCGCCAAGCCGGTCACAACCAAGGATTGGAAGGCGTAGAGCCGAACTTGGGAACGCAGCAACGGTGCTCTAAGCATGGCGAACTCGGTCAGAAGCACCGCTACCGCCGCCACGTTGGCAACCCCTGCATAGGTCGAAGGAACACCGGTCATCATCCACCTCCGACGTAAAAGACCAACACCGCAAGGACTGCCAGGAGAAATGCGCTAGCGATGAACTCAGTGATTTTGAAAAGTCGCAGCTTGGAAAAGAGATTGTCAATCAGCGCAAAAACAATCCCGAGCGCCATGGCTTTTCCTAGCAGGGAGGCGATCGCTAGGACTACTGCTTTGGCAGAACCTGAAGACGCGAGCCCCCATGGAGCAACGAATACGTTGATGAAAATGGGGTAAAGGACGAACTGCTTCATCGCAGCCCCCCACTTCAACAGCGCGAGCGGGGCGCCGGAGTGCTCGAGGGTGCGGGCCTCGTCTATCATTCCGAACTCAAGGGTTCCCGAATGGGTCTCCACGGGAATCCGGCCCGTGTCCACAAGTACCACGAGAAAGAAGGCGATCGCCGCCAAGACATGGCTTGGCCGGACCATCTCTGGCGTCGAAGAGCGCACCGTGGCGGCAAGCGCATAAGGAAGGTCCGTACTGGTAATGAGAGCCACGGCGAAAACAACAAAGAGGATCGTGGGTTCAATCAGAGCCCCGAATGTCATGGCACGGCTCGCACCAAGCTGCGAGTAGGGAGACCCTGTCTCGGTGGCGGCAAGCGCCACAGAAAACCCGCCGAGTGCCAGGATGAAGCCGCCACCGAGAATGTCGCCCATGTAGCCAAGCGGCAAACCATAGGTGGTTAGCACCGGTATCAACAGAGGCACGGTCAGATAGCAGGCGAAGGCCAAAATAGGCGCGGCGATGAATACCCAGCTACTGTCCTGGGGAACTACGGTCTCTTTGCGAAATAACTTCGCGATGTCATAGTAAGGCTGGAGAATACGCGGCCCACGTCGACCCTGCAGACGACCCTCAACGTGAGATACTACCCCACTTAGGAGCGGAGCACCGATAACGATCGTCAAGACCTGAAGTGCCTGAACGCCTTGGGGCGCTAAAGCGCTGCTACCCACTGTAACCTCCACACGAGAAACCCTCATAGAGGCCATTAACCCTTGAGGGTAGTTCGGGCAGCAACCCGCCGGGGCATCATCCGGTCAATCAGAGGCTAGACCAATACGCGCCATTGTGTCAAGGACCCGCAGCAACGATCAGCTGCGCATGGCTGGTTCGGCGATAAAAAACGCTCGGCATGGCGGTGAAATCGAACTCTCAATTGAAACTTGGACGACCAGATCCGACCAAGAGGGTGATGCCGCAAGGGATACCGTGGAACTACCGACCCCGGAAAATGATAGCCGAGACTGGCATTTTGCCCCATGCGAAGTGGAAGTGGGTTTTACCTTATCGCTGCAGTCGGCGACGCATTGCGCCTTGCAGGCGCTGGGCTAAGGAGCGTCCTCATGCCAACAAGCGGATTTGGCGTCTCCTGAGCTGAGGAATTACACGCCAGCGCTAGTCCAGTTCAGTCTCGACAATCCAGCCAACCTTGCCACAGTGGCACCCCAACGCCCCCATCGCGAAGTGGCGAACCACGCGAACCGAGGGCAAGCTCGGGAACGCGTCCGGGCACCGCATTGCCCGACGCGATCTCCTGAGCGTCCCGCCACAAACACTGCGGTTGGCGGTGGGCTCTCAGATGGCGGCGGAGACCTATGTATGTTTGACGGCACTAACGGCGCATCGACCGGGATGATGAAACCGTTAGCGAGCCCGCTGGCCAGCTAGTCCGAGCTTCGTCAAAGTCTGGGCTCTAAGGGATACGTGGGCCTCGCAGCGGCTAAAGGCGTAAATGCTGAACA
>JAJYGZ010000145.1 GCA_021790495.1 Actinomycetes bacterium | reverse complement strand
AAGGTCCTCATTGCCAGCGCCACGCTCGAAAGCTACGCCAGCGAGCTCAGCGATGCGACGCTGCTTGGGCACGTCAGTGGCGCCGAGGTGGCCGGACGCCGCTTTGAACCGATCTTTGACTACTTTGCCGATATCCCGGGTGCCTTTCGCGTTCTTATCGGCGATTTTGTCGCTACTGAAGAGGGGACCGGGGCAGTCCAGATGGCGCCGGGATTCGGAGAGGACGACCAAAGACTCTGCGAAGCCAACGGGATCCGCGTGGTGTGCCCCATAGATAGCCGCGCCCGCTTCGTGGCTCCGGTGACCGACTACTTGGGCCGCCAGGTCTTCGAAGCCAACGCAGCCATCGTCGAGGCCCTCCTTGCCAAGGAGGTGCTAATCCGCAAACTCGACTACGAGCACTCCTACCCCCACTGCTGGCGAACTGACACCCCTCTCATCTACAAGGCCGAGAGCTCGTGGTTCGTCTCGGTAACCGCAATTAAGGATGCCCTGGTCAAAAAGAACCAAGAGATCAACTGGACCCCGGCCCACGTTATGGACGGCGCATTCGGGAAGTGGCTCGAAGGAGCCCGCGACTGGTCCCTTACCCGTAACCGCTTCTGGGGCTCGCCGATACCGGTCTGGAAGAGCGACGACCCGGCGTATCCCCGCATTGACGTCTACGGGTCGCTCGCCGAGATGGAGGCAGACTTTGGCGTCGCGCCCACCGATCTTCATCGCCCCGAGATCGACGAACTCACCCGGCCCAATCCCGATGACCCCACCGGCCGATCGACGATGAGACGGGTGCCAGACGTTCTGGACTGCTGGTTCGAGTCGGGCTCGATGCCCTATGCGCAGCTCCACTACCCCTTCGAAAATCGCGAAGCGTTCGAGTCGCACTTTCCAGCGGATTTCATCGTGGAATACATCGGGCAGACCCGAGGGTGGTTCTACACGCTTCACGTGCTCGCAGTGGCGCTATTTGACCGCCCGCCCTTCAAGAACTGCATTGCGCACGGAGTCCTGCTCGGACATGACGGCCGCAAGCTCTCCAAACGCCTAGGCAACTACCCAGATCCTTGGGAGGTCTTCGAGGAGATCGGCGCGGACGCGATGCGCTGGTTCCTCCTCTCCTCGCCGGTGTTGCGAGGACAAGATGCCATTGTAGACCGCAACTCCATCACCGACGCGCTCAAACGCGTTATCAACCCGATCTGGAATGCCTATTACTTTCTCACCCTCTACGGGAACGCTGATGGCATCAAGGGCACCGTCAGCACCAGCTCGACGAATTTGCTCGACCGATACATCCTCGCCAAGACCCAGGCTCTGCTCGAGACTGCGACCGCGGCTATGGACGGATACGACCTCTATGGCGCCACCAGTGCGATCGAGGAGTACCTGGAGGCTTTGACCAATTGGTACATCCGCAGGAGCCGCGATCGCTTCTGGCGCGAAGCACCAGACCGCGCCACCGACGACCAGGACAAGCTGGCTGCGTATAACACCCTCCATACCGCACTTCATTACTTGACCTCGATAGCGGCACCCTTGCTCCCGATGACCTCTGAATATATATTTCGAGCCATTACCGGGGAGCGCAGCGTGCATCTCATCGACTGGCCCGCACTGGATGTCTTAGCGCGAGATCCGGTTCTGGTCGAACAGATGGACCTGGTGCGTGAGGCGTGCTCGCTGGCGCACTCGATCCGCAAGGCTCAGGGACTTCGGGCGCGGCTTCCGCTTCGCACACTCACGATCGCGACACCGGGAGCCAAGCGCCTCGAGTCATTCGCGGATCTCATCGCCTCGGAAACCAACGTCAAGGAAGTTCGCTTTAGCGAAGAGACCGCAGCGTTAGCCACCGAAACCTTGAGCATCATTCCCCGCGCCGTAGGGCCTCGCCTTGGCGAGCGGACCCAGGGAATAATTAATGCTGCGAAGTCCGGCCAGTGGAGCAAATCTCCCCAAGGAACCATTACCGTAGCTGGCATCGAACTGCTGGATGGCGAGTATAAGCTCACGGTCTCGGTGGTTTCGCCAGAAGCTTCCCGACCCCTTGGGGATCGTAGCGGCGTGGTGATTCTCGACATCGCTACCACGCCCGAGCTCGAGGCCGAAGGGACCGCACGCGACTTCGTGCGGATGGTCCAAAATGAGCGCAAGGCGGCGGATCTCCAGATTGCCGATCATATCGCAATCACGGTCTTCATCAACTCCGAGAGCCCGACGCTCGCCGCTTTGCGCACCTGGAGCGATTACATCTGCGCACAGACGCTGGCTGAGCGCTTTGACATCGAGCTAGACGGAGAGATGACTCCAAGCGACCCATGGCATGTCGAGATCGCCAAGGCAACCTAACCTTTGGCGCTCAGGGACGACGGCCAAGCTGGCGCTACTCGATGCCGCCGTCTGCCTCGTCGTCAAAATCAACCTCATCAAAGATGCCCGGGGTGTCCTCGCGCGATGCGATCGCCTCTTCCTCTTCGCTGGAGTAAAGGTCGAGGAACGACTTGTCGAGTGCATCGAGGGCGGTGCTCAACGCCGATCTGACCTTGGTTCGCGCTCCCGATGCAAGATCACCCAGACGGTGCAGCTCTTGGAGCAACGCGTCGCG
This sequence comes from Actinomycetes bacterium, assembly GCA_021790495.1. GTDB lineage: Bacteria > Actinomycetota > Acidimicrobiia > Acidimicrobiales > Acidimicrobiaceae > Acidithrix. The sequence continues at coordinate 430 of JAJYGZ010000145.1, read as the reverse complement.
CTTGGCCTGTTGGTTGGCTACCTCTACCGCGAGCCGCGAAATCTCGACCTCGCGCAGGGCAGCCGCCTCCGCCTTGGCGGTGGCCGCGAGTTCTTCAGCGCTGGTGCGCGCTTGGCCTAACAGCGCGGCAGCTTCGGACTCGGCTTTGGCGACCATTTCGTCGGCGCTTCGCTTTGCGATCATGAAGATCTCGAGCAGCTCTTGCGAGGTGTCTCCCCCGGAACTCGGAGGGGCCTTCGCAACCGGGGAGCTCTCCGGGGCGCTCGCCGGGGCAACCTTGCCCGAAGAGAGCTGGGCTCGGGCGTCGCGCAACTCGGCCTCGAGTTCACGGGCTCTCTCGTCTAGTTCGCGATTGCGCTCCTCGAGAACTTCTACGCCTCTGGCCACTTGCTCAAGGAATGTGTCAACGTCTTCGGGGTTGTAACCCCGC
>JAJYGZ010000178.1 GCA_021790495.1 Actinomycetes bacterium | reverse complement strand
TCGTGTCCAGATTCTGATGAAAAATGTCGCCTACGCAGGCGCAGTTGCCGCGTTGGTATCAATTGAATTCGAGGTACTCGCAAAGATCGTCGAAGAGTCATTTCCGAACAACCAACGGCTAAGAGAGTCGAATGCTACGGCGCTTGGCCTGGGATACAACTACGCCAAAGAGCATTTCCAGTGCCCGCTGCCATTTAGGCTGCACCGGTCGGATTTGACGTCTGGAAAGATCCTCATCGATGGTAACACCGCCGCGGCGCTCGGATGCGTCTTTGCGGGGGCGACTATCGCAGCGTGGTATCCAATTACCCCGGCCACTTCCCTTGCGGAGAATTTCAGACGCCTTTGCGAAAGATACCGCCACGAGGAAGTTGCGGGGGACGCCAGCAGCCCAGAGTTGCGAAAGAACTACCTCATCCTCCAAGCCGAAGACGAATTGGCCGCGATAGGGATGGTGATCGGTGCGTCGTGGGCCGGAGCCCGCGCGTTCACATCGACATCTGGACCAGGTATTTCACTAATGAACGAACTCCTCGGACTGGCCTATTACACCGAGATTCCCGCCGTGGTATTCGACGTGCAGCGGAGCGGGCCCTCCACCGGGATGCCGACGCGAATTCAGCAGGCGGACCTGCTAACTTGCGCCTATGCGTCTCATGGTGACACAAAGCACATTCTCCTGATCCCGGGAGATCCAGCGGAGTGCTTCGACTTCGCGGTTGCAGCCTTCGACCTCGCGGAGCACTTCCAGACTCCGGTAATTGTTCTTTCTGATCTGGATATCGGAATGAACGACTGGGTGGTGCCCGAGCTGACTTGGGACGAATCCTATCGGCCCGATCGCGGACCGGTATTGAGCGCCGAACAGATAGAGGCGGCTGGCGAGTTCCATCGCTATTCCAATGAAAACTCAGACTTCGTCGCACCACGCACGCTTCCAGGCACCGACCCGAAGGGGGCCTATTTCACCCGGGGATCCGGACACGATCGCTTCGGGCTTTACACCGAAGAGCCATCCGCCTACCAGCAGGTGGTGGATCGATTGGCCCGCAAGCACGCGGCCGCGGCGTCAAGGGTACCGCCGCCTGTGATTGCCACACGGCCGGAGGTTCCCGTTGCCGTGATAACCCTGGGAAGTTGCGAACCCGCGGTGCTAGAAGCCTTGGAGGTACTTGATTTAGACGGATTGCCAATTGACTACATGCGCATCCGCGGCTTCCCATTCGGGGCCGAAGTCCGATCCTTCATCGACGATCACGAGATCTGTTTCGTAGTTGAGCAAAATCGTGACGCCCAATTGCGGACCCTCCTCATAGCAGAAGCGGGAATCGACCCGATCAAGCTCCGGTCGATCTTGTCTTACGCCGGTCTCCCGCTGGGCACTGATCAAGTACTTGACGGGATCAAAGAAGGATTGAAGGACTCGTAATGCCATCTATTCGCAAACCCCTGATACCGCTAGCTCCGCTGCCGCTCAACAAGCTCGGATTGTCGATGCGAGACTACGAAGGTACCATGTCCACTCTTTGCGCAGGATGCGGCCACGACTCTGTCACCGCCGCAATCGTTCGCACCTTCTTCGAACTCTCCACACCTCCAGAGAAGATCGTCAAGCTGAGCGGCATCGGCTGTTCGTCCAAGACCCCGGCGTACTTTGTCTCAGGGGCGCACGGCTTCAATTCGGCGCACGGCCGCATGGCTCCGATCGCTACGGGCGCGAACGCGGCAAACCGTGACGCGACCTTCATCGGAATCTCGGGTGATGGCGACTCCCTCTCGATCGGAATGGGGCATCTCGTGCATGCGATACGCCGCAACGTGCGCATGATCTACGTCATAGAGAACAACGGGGTATACGGTCTCACCAAGGGACAGTTCTCGGCATCGGCCGACATCGGCTCTTCGGCTAAACACGGCGCCGCAAACCAAACCGCTCCAATCGATCCGGTATCTCTCGCATTGAGCCTCGGTGCCACATTCGTGGCGCGAAGCTTCTCGGGGGACAAGGAACAACTGATCCCGATACTCAAAGCCGCCGCTGCGCACTCCGGCTTCGCCCTCATAGACGTCATCTCGCCCTGCGTGCAATTCAACAACCATGTCGGCTCGACAAAGAGCTACCGCTACATCCGCGAGCACGAGTTAAAGGAGATCGAGCCCGACTTTATCGATCAGCACTCGGAGATCGCGGTGGCCCTGGGGCGAGATCGGTCTGTACGCGTTGTCATGCACGATGGGAACGCCGTGCGCTTTCGCAGCCTTCCGCAGAACTACGACCCACGCGATCGCGAAGCCGCGATGCACTACGTCAACCAGGCGCACGCGCGTGGCGAGATCCCGACAGGACTCTTCTTCGTTGACGAGGAGACGCGCGATGTCCACGACATCAACGCGAGTGCCGCAGAACCGCTCGCCACCCTCGGGTTCGACCGACTCTGTCCGGGGTCAAACGCTCTTGCGGAACTGCAGGATAGCTTCCGCTAGGGCGGATTTCGAGGCGGCCATTTGGTCCTGGGAGACCAGACAGGTGCGGCGCATAAATACCCGCGAGGGGAGCTAGCGAAGACCGAATATGGGAGCGTTGACGCAAACTAACGACGGCTCCACGCGCCCGACGGCCGATGGAGCCACATGGAGTTCGCACAACTTTAGCTAAAAAGCAAGAATTTGCGACACACAACCACACCGAATCCGATCGCGACGACCGTCATCTAGCTATCGGCGACATATGGTACCGAAGCGAAAGGAACGACTGCGCTTACCGTGACGGTCCCGCAATCGGGCAAGCCCCCTATCCACCCTGGCGCCGCCGTCGAAACGCTTAGCGAACCCGATGCCCCCGGCGGGGAAACAACGAGTTCGCTATAAGGTGCCGGACATGCTCCATTGGGATTGGCGAACTCATAGTCAGGGGTTGCCACCTGCGCCAACGCCACGCCACCGCCACCTGGAAGTTCAACAACAGGATCTCCGCTCGCGGAACTCCCAAGCACTCCTTGAAAGGAACTCGACGCGACCATAGGTGCCGCGCCAGCCCT
>JAJYGZ010000181.1 GCA_021790495.1 Actinomycetes bacterium | reverse complement strand
AAGCCGAAGAAGATATTCCCGCGGCTCAGGCTTCCCCGGCGCTAGCAGCCGATGGAGTGGTTGAGCCCTCGCCTCCACCCATCGTCCGGGAGGAGCCCTCAAAGTTTCTGACTCCCACTTCCCCAGTTGACTCGGAAGTCGATGCCTTAGACGGGACCCCAATGGACCCACAGCCTGCATCCGGTCCGAGCTGGGCCAGGCGCTTCGCCTACTCCTCCCCAGCGTCCCGAACTGAGGATAAAGATTGGCCGCTTCAAGAAGATTCGGCATTGTTCGGATATTCGACTGGCGATGAGCTGCAAATGCCCGAGTCTCCCCTGGAGCGCTTGCGAGGAGTATTTCGCTCGGTCAGCGGGCGCCACGCAAACCAAGACAAAGATAAAAAGAGCCTTCACCAGTCGAGTGACGAGCCTGTCTATGCCGGGTCAGAGCTAGTCGCGTCGGCCGATTCGGCATCCGGGGATTTCGAGGCGGTCGCGACTCCGCAAGCAGAGGTGGTGGATCCGGTTCAGGTTCATGAAACCGCGAACAAAGGAGGTGCCGAGTTGCCGGCCTCGACACCTCTGGGTGAATCGGGCCACGGCGCTGCGATGCGAAGTTCGGTTGCCGGTTTTCGGGGACGCTTTCGGTCGCCCGACCACAAGTCACGCGCCAAAGATCTGGTCACGGTCGAGCAGGGGGTGCTGTCGAGCAGCGGCAGCGAGACGGAGCGAACTCCTGAACTTCCCAGAGTTGAAGAACGAGCGTCGTCCACGGTGCAAAGTACCGCGAGTCAAAGGCCATTAAGCCAAGCGCCCGGGCCATCAGTGGTTGGGTCATCGACAGAGCGGAGCAAGCCTGCTGATCCCGAATTGATTTCTGGCCGGTCGTTCTCGTCCTTGATGGCCTCAGCATCGGCGTTGATCACAAAGAGTCGCGGAGGGCTCGCAGCGGACTTGACGTCTCCTGGTGACGTGGATTCATCGCCGCCGGTTCCGAAGTTGGGTTCGCCAGCGGGTTCGCCGAAAGTCGACATCAAGACCTCCTCCGATGCACGCTCCGCACTTGGCAGAGACAATGGTCCAACGCCTCGGTCGCATTACGTTCCACGACATTCGGTCAATCGTCCCGAATCTGGCCCAACGGAGCCGTTGGCTCACGCTGGCGAATCTGAACCGCCTAACCCCAGACAAGCTGCATCCGGACCAGCGGATCGACGTTCGGAGGCCAAGTCTCCGCCGTCGACGCCATTTGTGCCACCTCGTCGTGATCAGGCAAGGAGACCCAGCAATAAGAGCGCTGTCGCCGGCGCGATTTCCCTTGGCTTGATAATTGTGATTTCGGTCGGCGTCGCCAAGCTGAATAACTCCCAATCGGTAAAGAGCACTTCCACCGCGTCGATTGTTACGGCGCCTCCCACCACCCGGGTGGCGACGACAACTCCTACGACGCTTCGAGCTTCGGGCATCGATTCGGCGCCAACCACCTTGCCGCAGCCAAAGTCGATCGTTGTCGCGACGACAACCCCGCAAAAATCAAACACCACACTGCCTGCAACCACCACTACAAAGGTGACTGCTATTGCGAATCCGGCCTATGCCAAAATAACGGTTCGGGTCGCCAATGGCACAACCGTTAGCGGCGCGGCCGGACGAGTTACATCGAGCTTGAAGGCGCTCGGCTTCAATGTCGTGGTCCCGATCAACGCTACGGTTTCCGATCTCAGCACTACGACGGTCTACTATTACACGGGATTTTCGGTGGCGGGCCAAGCGGTTGCTCAGATTCTCGGTTTGCCGGCCTCTGCTGCTAAACCGTTTACTTCGTCGGCGCCGCTTCCGGGCATCTATCCCTCCGACGTCAACGTAGTCCTAGGTACGGACGTTGCCAGCTGATTATTGGGCTCCTCTTTTTAATGTCCTTGGAGGTCTGCAGCTAGCTGGAGGCCGGGTCGAGTTCGTGCTCGATTTTGACGGCACGATTGCTTCGATCGTACCTATGCCGTCGCGTGCTGAAGTAGACCCCCGAATCAGCGCTGTGCTCCCTCGCATTGTCGAAGATGGCACTCTGACAATCCTCTCAGGTAGGCCAGCGGCATTTCTTCTTGAGAAATTGGCATTTCTGGCCCCCATTCCCGGTTCATCAAGGGTCGTCCTTTACGGCCATTACGGTCTGGAGGCGATGGACCTCACCGGCAAGGTGATCTCTAAATTCGAGGCGGAGCCGTCCGAACTGGAACTTCTTCGCCAGGTGCGCGACTTATGGATGTCCGAGCCGATTTCGGGAATTCTCTTCGAAGACAAGGAGTCATCGGTTGCGCTTCATTTCCGCAACGCCCCCGAGAAGCGAGAGGAAGTTCTCGATTGGCTCAATATCAATTTACCAATCACGGGCTTAACGGTTCGACCCGGAAAGATGGTGTACGAAATAACGCCGAGCTCCTCTCCGACAAAAGAAGACATTGTTCAAGGAGTTGCTGCACGGGGTGAGCTGGCGGTATTCGCAGGAGACGACGTCGGGGACGTCGGGGTTTTCAGACTTTTTCGCGCCGAGCGCGCGCGAGGTCTCTCGCGCCTATCGGTCCTGGTGAAGGGCGGTATTGAGACGCCTCCGGAGTTGCTCGGGTTGTGTGATATCGCCGTTCCTGGACAGCATGAACTTGCATGGGTTCTCGATCAGATCCATCGGGCTACTTTTCCCAAGGGCCGCGCATCTGACCCTCCGCCGCTTGGCGACTAGCGGTTCTCGAACCAGTTCATCTGTTCGCCAAACCATGTCCTGGAGTTCCGCTTCGACAAGCGCTCCTTCAGCCTGAGCGCGCGTTGTCGGCGCGGAACTTGGTCGGCTTGTAGCGCATGATAAATCGCAAGTGCCGTCTCGCGAACGTCGAAGGGGTTTACTACGATTGCCGCGTCCCCTATGACCTCGGCGATTCCCGCGTTAGCCGAGAGGATCAGTGTGCCGTCAGATGCGTTTAGAAGCGGCCCCTCGCTGGCAACGAGGTTGAATCCGTCGCGGATCGGGTTAACCAGCAGTACGTCGTATATCGATAGCACGGCCAGTGA
>JAJYGZ010000351.1 GCA_021790495.1 Actinomycetes bacterium | reverse complement strand
GATGTTCGAGCCTGGACACATCGCCGGGCGGGCGTATATCGCGCAGGCTTTTGGTGAGAAACTCGGCCTCGTTGTAGCCATAGTGGGCGACGGCGGCGGCGTTGACCTTGAGAAAGTCCAGCGTCTGAATTTCTGCATCTTGCAGAGAGACTACACTTTCTTTAATCTGATCAAGGAGGCCACTATTGGAGTGCATGTTGGCCACGAAGGGTTCCATTATCGAAAGTGCTTCCACCGAGGCGTTAATAACCAAGTCAGGACCAACGGCGACAAGGTCGAGGTTGTCATCGGTTATCACCGTAGCGATCTCCACTATCTGGTTTTTCCTCGGGTCGAGGCCAGTCATTTCCAAGTCGATCCAAACGAGCACGAATCGCAGTCTAACAAGGGTTTGGCTAAGCTCTTGGTGCAAAGGAGATGCATGAGCCAATCAGATCCGAGCGAGAGGCCGTGGGTTGTTATCCCCACCTACAACGAGGCTGGCAATATTGGCAACGCAATCTCGCGAATCGCCAAGTCAGTTCCGCAGGCTCGCGTCCTGGTGGTTGATGACTCCTCCCCGGACGGTACTGCCGAAATCGTCGCGCAAATAGCCTCGACCGACCATCGGGTCGCGGTCTTGGTGAGGCCCGAAAAGGCCGGTTTGGGTTCTGCGTACCGCAATGGTTTTGCCCAGGCGATGCGCCAGGGCGCGACCGCACTCGTCGAGATGGACGCCGATCTCTCCCATGAACCCGAAGCAGTTATCGAGCTTCTCAAGGCGTTGGACCGAGGTGCTGATTTGGCGATCGGATCGCGCTATGTTCCAGGCGGGACTTCGCCCGGATTGACCCCTGCGCGATTGGCGCTTTCCAAAGGCGGCAATACCTATGCCAGACTAGTCTTGGGACTTAAGGTCAAAGATGCGACTTCGGGTTTTAGGGCGTATCGCCCTGCTCTGCTAGAGGGAATCGAACTTGAAAGTGTCAGCGCGGATGGATATGGCTTCCAGATCGAGATGGTGTTTCGGGCCACTCTTCGCAAAGCGTCGATTTCCGAGGTGCCGATAATCTTCAACCAGCGCGTCGAGGGAACTTCTAAGATGTCTTCTGACATTGTCAAGGAGGCGATGAAGCTTTGTACCATTTGGGGCATTCAGCGTCGGATTCGACAGCTGTCCGGCAAAAATGCGGACTTCATCCCATATCACAAAAACGACGGAGATGCGCTGGGCGCGATCGTCGGCGCCTTCCGCTCATAGGGTGACCAGCTGGCCGACTTGGCTCAACGTCGCCATTCTAATTCGCAGGTCGCGATCCCTAAGTGCCCAAGGAGCTATGTAGTGCTAGAGATTCGGTTCAGGCGCCTCAACGACCTGGCACAGGTGCCCCGGTATGCAAGACAGGGAGATGCGGCATGCGATCTAGTTGCCGGGGCTGACGCGCAAATTCCGCCTCTAGGCCGGGCTGGTATCGCTACCGGCATCGCTGTTGAAATTCCTGTGGGGTTTGCCGGATTCGTGCTGCCGCGCTCCGGCCTTGCTCTTCGCCACGGAATTACCTTGGCTAATGCGCCTGGATTGATCGATTCTGGTTACCGGGGCGAAATCATCGTCGCCCTGCACAACTCGGATCCCTCAGAACCCTTTTTTGTGACTGTCGGAGATCGAATTGCGCAGCTGGTCATCCTAGCCGTTCCGCATGTCGTATACGTCGAAGCGACATCTTTAGGGGAGACAGAACGGGGTGAAGGCGGCTTCGGATCGACTGGGGTTGGGGCGTCGCACTCCTGAATGGGCTGGCGTGTTGGCGTGAAGGACTGCACAGAGATCACAACTTTGCGTTCTTTGTGCACCTGATTGGCGATACGCGCCGGCTCCCAGATAGCTTGGATTGGATGCGCTTTGTCGACGCGTTTCGCGCGCGGCCAAGGCTTTTTGCGAGCGCGCTCTAAGGCGATGATCGGATTGTGGAGTCGTTATGGAGAAACTTACTGGGCTGGATACCGGCTTTTACTACTTTGATTCGCCAGGTATGCACCTCCATATCGGAGTCCTCCTGCTATTTGACGCAGGCGCAGTGGCACCGGGCGATCGCATGGCCAGCGCACAAAAGCGTATCCTCGAGCGTATCGATGCCATGGAACACTTCCGGGATCGGATTGTCGAAGTCCCGCTTGGACTCGCCGAGCCCTACTGGGTAGCCGACCCCGACTTCGATATCGCAAATCACGTCAAGGAGCACCCCGACCACGGCGTTCTTACACGCGAAGAACTGACCGAGGTGGCGGCAGCCTTCATCTCCGAGCCGATCGACAAGTCGCGGCCGCTGTGGGAGCTGTTGGTCGTACCAGAAATAGAGGGCGGCAAATTCGCGGTTGTGAGCAAGCTTCACCACACTCTGATCGACGGCGTCGCCGGAATTGAAGTTCTCGCCAGTCTTTTTGATCTCGAGCCAAATCCGAAGGAGTTTTGGGGGTCTCTGAAACACGCGCCAACCCATACCCCGGTCGACTTCGACGCCGTTGTTCGCGCGATGGGAAATTCGATACTCTCCAAGGTTCTTCGGGCCCCCAAGGACGCCATGCGGGTTATGGAGTTCGTAGCCGATTGGCTCAGCTTCAATGCCGCCGACGACAATTCGAAACTTCTCAGGCCGCTTTTCACCGCTCCGCGAACTCCGGTAAACGGAACTCTGAGCAAGGGTCGAAGTATCGCCTGGGCAGCGTTGCCGCTTGTTAGGGTAAAGGAAATTGCCCACTCAGCCAACGCCACGGTGAACGACGTGGTGCTAACCATGGTCTCCCTGGCCCTCGACGATTACCTTGGCGCCAAGGGGTTCCAAGGTGGAGCTGACCTTGTCGCAATGATGCCAATGTCAAATCCACGGCGCGACGCCGTATCGGGCTCCAACCAAATCTCCTCACTCTTCATTTCGCTGGCAAATAGTTGCAGCGAGCCCTCAGAGAGATTGGCCGCAGTCACGCGAGCCACTGGGGCCGCCAAGAAATTCCATCGGAGCACAAAGCTGGAAGAGCTGGTGCAGCTGAGCTCTTACGTTCCGCCCC
>JAJYGZ010000293.1 GCA_021790495.1 Actinomycetes bacterium | reverse complement strand
CGAAAGTCGTTGGTGCCGATGGCACAACGCCAAGTTGCCAAAATTAGCATTAGCCGGATCGACCCTAGCGCTCTTGGCGGCGGCTTGCGGATCAAGCTCTTCCACCGCGTCCACCACGACCACGGCGGCGCCTACGCCGGGCGTTACCGCCAACTCCATCCTGCTGGGCGAGACAACTCCGAAGTCCGGTCCGGCCGCGCTATACGGCCAGCAGCAATTTGGAATTCAAGCCTACTTTGACACCATTAACGCCCAAGGCGGAGTCGGGGGACGCCAACTCAAGCTCATCAGCCTCGACGATCAGTACTCGCCCCCTGTTTCGTTGCAGGACACCAAGACCTTGATTGAGCAAGATCATGTCTTTTCCATCGTGCAAACTAACGGAACAGCAACTACAGAAGCCAACATGCCGATCTACCAGCAATTTGGCGTACCAGTGGTGGGAGCTGGCACGGGAGCCACATTCTTTTACGGTACCTTGCGGCCATTTTTCTTCAATGTATGGCCTGCGTATACCGTAGAAGGGCAGAAACTAGGCCAGTTCGCAACGCAGACGCTCAAACTGAGCAAGATCGGAGTGATCTACCAAAATGATGACTTCGGCAAGAGCCTTTATCAGGGATTCCAGAATTCCGGAGCAACCGCGGCTGTCGCAATTCCCTACGATCCGACCCAAACCGACTTTTCCTCGGCAGTTGCCCAGTTGAAGTCAGCCGGGGTGGACGGGGTTGTCATCTTCGCGATCCCTGGCCCGGCGATATCGATCATGAATGCCATGGCGGCAATCAACTTCCACCCGAAATTGCTGCTCAGCCAAGTATCGGTCGCTCCGTCGAGCTATTCGGCTGTGAACGCTTCTGAGATCAACGGAAGCTACATCTCGGCCTTCATCCCGCCATTGACCGACAGTACCAATCCGCAGGTAGCGAGCTTTCTCGCCGCGATGAAGAAGTACGAGCCATCCACCCCGGCGTCGGTCTTCGCCGCATGGGGCTGGGAAGCAGCGCAGACGGCGGTCGCTGGCCTCAAAGCGGTTAAAGGGCCCTTGACAAGGGCCAGCTACATAGCGGCTTTGAATACGCTCAGCAATCTGGAGATCCTGGGAGGCACCATCTCTTACTCGCCTACCGATCATGCAGGGTTGAAGAACGTTATGGTGCTTGAAAACCTCAACGGACATCGAGTAGCCCCGACGGCCTAGTATTATTCCGAAATGCCGGGTTGCCGTAGCCGAGTTCTTGGGGCGGCAACCTGGTAATCGGCAATAAGACGATGCAATGAAAAGCTTTTTGTATCGAAGGCGCTGTGTGTGTTATCTTGAGGCCGGTTACTTTGGGTGCATCACGATTGAGCCGATGGGGGCCTCGACTACTTGACTCTGTTTTTCCAGCTGATCGTTTCCGGATTGGGATTTGGGGCCATCTATGCCCTGGGTGCAATCTCTTTGACCGTGATCTTCAATACTTCCAACGTGGTCAACTTCGCAAGTGCATCACTCTCGAGTGCGGTTGCGCTGCTGATGTGGCTCGCCCTTGATCGATTGCATTTGCCGATTGCCCTCGCTTGGATCTTTGCTCTCGCTGGCGCAATGGTAATTGGCGTCTTCGTTGAGGCCGCCTTTCTAAGAAGAGTGGAGAAGTCTTCTCTCATCGTGCAGATCGTCTTGACGCTGGGGCTCCTCTTGGCGATCGAAGGCCTCGACGGGGCTCTCTATGGATTCAACCCCAAGACGCTTCCTCACGTCTTGAACGGATCATCGTTGGCGATAGGTTCGGTATTCTTGGATCCCAACGACGGCTTCATTCTCGGGATGACCGTGGTGCTGACGATCTTGCTTTTCTTGGTGTATCAGCGCACCAGGCTGGGCCTAGCGTTGCGTGCGGTCGCCTCTGATCGCGATGCCGCGTCGCTGATGGGAATCCAGACACAACGCTTGGTCTCGCTCTCCTGGGCGATTGGCGTGCTGGTGGCTGGAACTTCGGCGATATTGATCGCACCTTCAATATCGCTAACACCCACCTTCATGGAAAATGTCGCGGTCTTCGCATTCGCAGCCGCAGTACTGGGCGGCTTTGGTTCTCTCCCCGGAGCACTCGCGGGGGGGCTGGCGATCGGGGTGATGTCCAATCTCATCTCGGGGTACCTCTCCAATAACCTCGAGTTGACATTCGTCTTCATCTTGATCCTGATCGTCTTGTACATCAGGCCCAACGGCCTCTTCGGCCGACGGACGGCGGCAAGACAATGAAGCGGTTCGCGGTATCAAAACTACGAAAAGGCCACGTCGCCAGGCGAGTCGGACTGGGCCTTGGCGCCCTTGGGTTCGCACTGGCGCCGTTGGTCGTGGGTTCAAACGTCACTACCATGGGAATACTCACCGAGGCGGTCATCTATTCGCTGGTGGTGGTATCGCTCAATCTCCTGGTTGGATTTGGCGGCCTGGTCTCCATTGGTCAAGCCGGATTTTTGGCCGTCGGAGCTTATACCGCTGGCTATTCGGCAAATCACCTCCACCTCCCGCTTCCCCTTGAACTGCTTTTGGCCGGCGCGCTCGCGGGGATCGTGGGATTCGTCTTGGGGCTCCCGTCCGGGAGGCTCAGGGGTCACTATCTGGTGATCATCACCTTGGGATTTGGCCTGGCGATACCTCAGATTGCGTTGCAGGCTTCGGACATCACCAACGGATTCACCGGGCTGACTATCTCCAACACCCAGTTCGGTCCGATTGTGATGAATTCCACCAAGGCAATGTACTACTTCTCCTTCGTCGTCGTCGCCATCTCAATCGTGCTGATTCTCTTGGTATTGGCGTCCAAGAGCGGGCGAGCCATTATGGCGGTTCGGGACTCCGAGGCCGCGGCTGCGGCGATGGGCATCCCTGTGGCGCGCACCAAGGTAGTCCTTTTCACACTTTCCGCGTTCTTCTGCGGAATCGCCGGCGACCTCTTTGCCCACTTTGAGGGCCTCGTCACGCCGTCCGACTTCACCCTCGCGCTATCGCTCTTCTTCCTCGCGGCGGTAATTGTCGGTGGCCTCGGAAGGGTGGGGGGAT
>JAJYGZ010000381.1 GCA_021790495.1 Actinomycetes bacterium | reverse complement strand
GCTAGACAATACCGAGTGGTGCTCTTTTGAAAAGCCGCCGTCTCGCATGGCATTGAGAATCCAGAGCAGTTCGTCGCCGGACTGCCGGTGTTGTTCGGTCAGATACAACGGCGTTGGATCGAGGTCGCGCCATGATTGGCTCTCGAAGGCGAATTTCGGCTTTGTCCCGGAGCGTCCAATTGGCGGCAGCTGGAACATATCGCCGACGAGGATGACCTGAAGTCCACCGAAGGGCTGATTCGAATCGCGGATCGCCTTTGCCAATCGATCGAGCATGTCTAAAAAGTCCGCAGAGAGCATGGATACTTCATCGATTACCAGGGTGTCGCAACCCAAAAATCGTCGTACCAGGCGATCGCGCGAGGCGATGATTTCGATGTCGCGCTCGGTGAGGGAATCTCGGATGCCCAGGCCCGACCAGGAGTGTATAGTCACGCCGCCGATATGGGTGGCCGCGATGCCGGTCGAGGCGGTCACCGCGACGCTGCGCCCTCGGGCACGCGCGGCACCCACAAATCGACTCAATACGAAGGATTTACCGGATCCTGGGGCCCCGGTGAGAAAGGAGGAGGTGCCTTCCATCATTACCGACATGGCTTGGGACTGTTTCATGTGACTGCAATCTACCAGCGCCCAACCGATAACCTCGAGTGCCAATTTCACTCCAAGATGTAGCATGCCATACGGGAAAAATCAGTTTGGTTGAGGTGAGTCAGCGGCCCGGCTTGGCACAGGGCGATCGGCGTCGCAGCGCCAGTCTGAGTGGAGCGCCTGCCCAATGTGCAGTTTCCCTAGAGATACTTTTAAAGACCGGTTGCCAGCGTGGTTCTATCGGGAATCGTGGAGCGACGCATCCATTTCTGGTCTTACCCTTAGGGCGCTATGCGAGTTCTGGGGGCGATATCCCAATACGCAACAGGCGAGAATAGGCCTCACGTAAAAGTGCCGGCGATAGCGAGGCGGGATGCTGGCCGGGCTGTCGTAGAGCCCAGCCTTGAGCCGTTGCCCCGGTGAGCGTTTGGGAAGTCGCCAAGTTAGATCGACGCGATCATAAATTCGTTCGCGCGCCGCGACAGCGGCTTAGTTCTTAGGAATTTGGTTCCAGGGGAGGTCCTTGTCCGAGCGTGGTTCTCCGGGTAGTCCCAGAACCCTCTCGCCGAGAATATTGCGCATAATTTCTGAGGTCCCGCCCTCAATTGAGTTAGCCCGTGATCGAAGAAACATCTTGCCAACCCCGCGCTCGCCTCGCTCCGATCCAACCCCGGTCATCTCGGGCCGGATCATCTCATAGCTCGAATACTCCAGGCCAGCGGCACCGAGAAGGTTCATGCAGAAGGAGTAGACGTCCTTGTTGAGTTCGGCGTAAGCTAGCTTGGCCACAGAACCCTCAGGCCCGGGGTTTCCCACCGTGCGCCCCTGTGCCGCGCGTATATTGGTAAGGCGGTTGACCTCGGTATCCACCCAAAGCCGCAGGAGTTCGTCGCGATGAGCGGGCGTCTTGTGGAAAGAGTTATTCCAAAGCTTGACCGCCTCACCGATCGGTCCCGAGCCGCGGGGTGCCACGTTGCCTCCGATTGAAACCCGCTCGTTCATCAGCGTTGTGATCGCGACGCTCCAGCCTTTGCCGACGTCGCCAAGGCGTTGCGAGTCGGGTATTCGGACGTTGTCGAAATATACCTCGTTGAATTCGGCCTCACCGGTTATTTGCCGCAGCGGCCGGACCTCCACCCCGGGAGAATGCATGTCAAATACGAAATAAGTCATTCCGGCGTGTTTTGGAACCGTGGGTTCGCTGCGTGCGATGAGCATGCCCCAACTCGAAACGTGCGCCAAGGTCGTCCAGACCTTTTGGCCGTTGATGATCCATTCGTCTCCGTCTCGCTCGGCCCTTGTCGCTAGCGACGCCACGTCGCTTCCGGCGTTTGGTTCGGAGAAGAGTTGGCACCATATTTGTTCGCAGGTGAACATCGGACGGAGCAGTCGGACGGCGAGTTCGCGACTTCCGTGGGTGAGTAGCGTCGGTGCGCCCATCCCGATTCCGATGGGATTGCGTGCGAATCCGAACGGAGCCCCGCCAGCACGCAGCGTTGTGGCTACGTATTCACCCAGCGACGGGGAGACGCCTAGCCCGCCGAGTCCGACGGGGAAGTGGACCCAAGCGAGGCCCAAGTCGTACTGCGCACCCCAAAACTCCGCGCTGTCGGTATCGGCGGGAGGAAATTGCTCCAGAAGTTGCGTTACATGAGCTTTGACCAGCTCGATTTCGTCTTGGCTGGCTTCAGTGGACGGCGATGCTGCTGGCATGGGTGCTCTCCTGACAAATAGTCGCCAGCCCGTCTCGGGCCGTAACCTCCGGTGCCCGTGCACCGCGACTATTACCGATGTTACTATGGGTCGGCTTGGGAAGTTAGCGGCAAAACTACCATGTGACAAGCTAACGAGTGCATAACTTGGCGATCGGATAGACCCCGCCAAGCTCCTTTGGCCCTGGTTGGGTGCCCCATGGGGTCGCACGTTACAAGTTTGTCTCCAGCTTTGACCCAAGGAGAGCTAGCCCAGGAGTTGCGATTGCCGAGCCGACCAGAGCAGTGTCGACGCTGCGTGACTACGCGGAGAGTCCGCGTTTTGTGGACTTTGCGGTTTGGTGGCAAAATCAAGGGGTGAGTATCTTTCAATTAACCCAAGAACAGCGACAGTTCCAGGCCGTGATGCGAAGCTTCGCGGAATCCAAGATCGGCCCCAAGGCCGAGGCAGTGGATCGCGATGGTGGATTTCCATGGGACAACTTCAAGGAATGCGTCGAGATGGAGTTGCCGAGCCTCGGAATTCCTCAAGAGTACGGCGGGTCCGGTGCTGACCACGTAACCCAAGCAATCATGGTCGAGGAGCTAGCCAGGGTATGCGCGTCGACATCGCTGGCGATGCTGATTTCCAAGCTCGGTGCGATCCCGGTGATTAACTGGGGTTCTGAGTACCTGAAGGACAAGTATCTGCGCCCAATAGCAGCGGGCGCCGCGCAGGCCTCCTATGCGCTTTCGGAGGCTGATGCCGGC
>JAJYGZ010000347.1 GCA_021790495.1 Actinomycetes bacterium | reverse complement strand
CGGTGGAAACGGTGGTCTTCTGGGGACGGCTGCGGTCGCGGCAGCCGGTGCGGTGCGGCAAGGCGACCCTGGATGCGCACCAGGTGTTCCTGGCCGAGATGGACGGGGACGCGGAACTGCGGCGACTCGACGGCAAGGCGCGTGGCGGCGCGACGCTCACCAGCGGCGACATCCTGAAGCTCGCCATGCTACCATTGATGCATCAAGAGCGGCCCATATGGGACGTGTTGCGGGAGGCCGCCCCGCTCGCGGAGGGCTTGGAGCCGGAGATGCGACGGGGCATGATGGGTGCCATGGGGGCGCTGGCATACGGTGCCCTGGAGCCTACGCAAAGACCCTTCCTGCTGGAGGTGCTACAGCAGATGCCTTTGGGAGACGAGCTGTTCGATGTTCTGCGCCAAGAGGGGCGCCGGGAAGGAATAGGGGGCCGAGATCGACACGGGACATCGACTCGATGCCGCAACCGATGGCGAATTTATAGCTCCCACTGAGTACTCCCTGGGCGGCGAAATGCACCGCCTGTTGACCGGACCCGCACTGGCGGTCGATCGTCGTCGCTGGCAGCGATTCGGGAAGGCCAGCTCCCAATGAGGCATTTCGTGCGATGTTGCCTGCCTGCTCCCCTCGCTGCAAGGCGCAACCTGCAATCACGTCATCGAGACGCTCTGGATCCAACCCCGACCGATCGACGAGGGTGGCCAGCGTCTGAGCAAGGAGGTCGGCGGGATGCCAATCCTTTAGCGCTCCGCCACGTTTGCCCACCGGCGTACGCACTGCTTCTACAATGACCGCTTCCACTGCATTCATAACCTTCCCTTTCCCTGCAGACTTCTCTTCTCTAAATAAGCGGCGCGCGATGCTTGCGACGGCCATCGCGCTCCGAGCTCAAACCCTTCCGGATTGCAACCTGCTCGCGCCAACGAGTCC
The DNA here is from genome assembly GCA_021790495.1 of Actinomycetes bacterium. GTDB lineage: Bacteria > Actinomycetota > Acidimicrobiia > Acidimicrobiales > Acidimicrobiaceae > Acidithrix. The sequence goes on along the minus strand of JAJYGZ010000347.1, from coordinate 2,126 downwards.
CCGCGGCATTTGGGCGATGCGGGATTATCCTCGCATACTTCGACCCGCCTAGCTGCTATTTTTCGGGCAAGTTGGCGCGAAGCACGTGCTTTAGGATCTTGCCGGAGGGGTTTCGCGGAATCTCGCTGATGACAAGTTCCCTGGGAAGCTTGTAGTCCGAGATCAGCGTCGCACCAAAGTCGCGCAGTTCCTGCAGGGTTACGGTACGCCCAGGCAAAGGATTCACCACCGCAACAACTGTCTCTCCAAATTCTTCGGAGCCACGGGAGATAATCGCCACTTCAGCAACGTTGGGATGGCCAGATAGCGCATTCTCCACTTCGACCGAGTAGACGTTGCGACCTCCGGTGATGATGAGATCCTTGATCCGATCAACCAGGGTGATATAGCCATCAGCGTCGATACGGGCCAGGTCGCCCGTATGTATCCAACCCTTCACGACCGTCTTGGCGGTCTCTTCGGGCTTTTTCCAGTAACCCTTCATCATTGTCTCGCCGCGCATGATCATCTCTCCCACAGACCCTGCAGCAACGTCGTTTCCAGCGCGATCCACGATGCGCACTTCGGTATTGGGAATCGCAAAGCGCCCACTGGCGTCTGGACGCGCACGCACCTCTTCGGGCGACGAGCAAATTCCCCCCGGGCCGCCCTCGGTCTGCCCGCAGGCCTGGTAAATGCTTACCCCCGGTAGTGCCGCAACGAGAGTCTCCACCGTGGAAGGGGGCATAGGCGCCGCCCCAAAAACTCCGACTCGCCACGCGCTGAGGTCTCGCTGGGCGAGATTCGGGCTGCGTAGCAGGAAGTGGTACATGGTTGGCACCCCAAAAAAGACGTTGATCTTTTCGCTCTCCAGAGTTTGGAGCACCACTTCAGGTTCGAAAGCACGCAGAATGACGTGTGTGGCCCCGATCATGGTTCCACACACCAAGAACATGGAGAATTCGGCCGAGTGATACATCGGTGCAACGTGTAATATCCGGTCCCTGTCGCGGACATCGAATGCGGCGACGACGTTGATCCCGACCCAGAGAATGCGGTGGTGGTCAAAAAGGGCGCCCTTGGGTCGGCCGGTGGTACCCGAGGTGTAGATGATCACCGCGTCATCTGCCTCGTCGACCTCGACATCCGGAGCGACTGCACTGGCGAGCGCCGCAGTTTCGATAACACATTCGAATCCCTCTACACGGGCGAGTGCCAGCGGATGAAACTTGAGCTTGCTTGGGGCAGCTGCCTGCTGCGCTCGAATCGTCTCGAGGACCTCGGCCCCAAAAATAAGCATTACCGCGCCGGAGTCCTCGAGCAAGTAGTCCAACTCGGGCTGGGCCGACCGAGGATTCACTGGCACGAGTATCGCACCGAGTTTCATCACCGCATAGACCGCAACGACGTAGTTATCTGAGTTCCCTGAGATCACGAGAACCCGCTCCCCTTTGCGCAATCCTTTCTCCGCTAGGGTGTTGGCGAGGCGGTTGACCGCGTCGTCGAGTTCGCGGTAGGTATATGTTCGGCCCTCAAAAATCACTGCGCTACGCAGGGGACAGCGATTGGCATTTAGCGCCAAGGTGCTACCGATAGCTGGCATGTCAAACTCCTAACTGACGTGGGAACCCACCGTCAAAACTTTGTCTTCACACCACGATGGGACCGTAGCTGCGCGGGGACCCGCAGTCCCGTCCTGCCACGGCGGGCGTCATGAGTATCCCTCGAGTTCCACCCGCGAGCCCATGATCCTTAGAAGTCCACAGGTACCATTGCTAAAGCGCGGCTCAATGGCGGCAAGGACAATTGTGTTGAGATGCGGGGGGATCAATACCCTTCGCTGCGGTTCCACCTCCAAGCACCCCCTGACAAAGCTATACCGTACTTCATGGGCTGCGCCAGCGCTTAGCTCACTTCTAGGACGGAAACTTCTTGATAAGTATCCCTAAGCGTCCCATGGCCCTTGATGAGCGCCGCCAGCAAATTACCAACATGGCTCCATTTTCCAGACAGCAACTTAGGGCCGGCCTCCGGCTCGCCGTGGGAGTAGAAGATTTGCCCCCGTATCACTCACGACGTCGTCGGCGACACGCCCGTAATCAGGAAGTTTCCGAATCTTCGTGCCAGCTGAAGTCCCGCATGTACTA
>JAJYGZ010000384.1 GCA_021790495.1 Actinomycetes bacterium | reverse complement strand
TCTGGGCGATTGCTGCGTTGACGGAAAGATCTTGATGAATGTTGACGAAAAAGACCGACCCGGCCGAAGATCGCACGACTTTGGCGTTGTAGGGGTCGACCGAGCCACCGAGAAAGATCACCTCATTCGATCCCGAGGCGTGAGCAGAGCGGATTATGGTTCCGGCATTGCCGGGGTCGCGCAATTGATCCAGGATGATAATGGGCGCATTGGCGTCAAAACCAATCGGGCGCGCAGGGGGAATCCCCGCGATAGCCGCGATTGGCTGAGCATGACTGAGATCAAGAACCGGCTCAAGCACTCCCGCATCGACTTCGAAGAGCGAATACCCCAACTCATAGGCACGCTTTATCAATGGCGCGTGTCCCGGATGAAGGTTCGCCCCAAAATAGATCGCCTCTAGATCGGCCCGAGCAGCAATAGCCGCCTCGATGGCGCGTGGACCCTCAACAACGAACGCCTGTTCGCTTCGGCGAAAGCTCGGCTTTTCCACCAGCTTTCGCAGGCGCTTGATCTGCTCATTGCCCTTGCCTAGCGGCACCGTCGTACCACCATGGCGCGGCTTTCACCGGTGCCACCTCGCCCCATGGCGCTTAGGCGCCCTTTTGCTCCAGAGCAGCTTTGGCGGCTCCCGCAATCTGGGCAAACGCCGCGGAGTCCGTCACGGCAAGATCGGCCAAGACTTTACGGTCCAGTTCGATCTCAGCCAAGCGCAGCCCGGCGATCAACTGGGAATAGCTGATCCCGTTGATCCTCGCCGCCGCATTGATGCGCTGGATCCACAGCTTGCGAAACTCGCCCTTTTTGGCTCTGCGATCCCTAAAGGCATACTGGAGCGAGTGCATAACGGCTTCATTGGCCGAGCGGAAGCTTCGCGACCTATTGCCGTAATATCCCTTGGCGTTCTCCAATACCGCCTTGTGGTTCTTCTTCGCGTGAACTCCACGCTTTACACGTGCCATTTGGAAACACCTTTCAAAAAGTAAAACTGTGCGCTTTTTGAGCGCAATCCTAAAAAAATCTCGACGACGCCAGCCTGGAATATTCCCACGGCCAGCTGGATTCAAACCCGAAGCTCTAAATGCCGAGCATCCGCCGAATCGTCTTGGCCTGACCACCAGTTACCTCGGCGTCACGCGCGAGGCGCCGGGTCCTCGTCGAGGACTTCTTCTCCAACAAGTGCGCCCGATAGGACTTGCGGCGGCGAATCTTGCCGCTGGCAGTCACCCTGAAGCGCTTCTTGGCACCCGTGTCGGTCTTCATTTTTGGCATTTGCTCTCCTTGTACTGCAAAACAACCACTAAAACATTGGGTTCAGCCAGGATCCTCCCAGCCGAACAACACCTGCGATCTGAAACAGGGCGCCGACGCGCGGCCGCGACGGTCACCCATAAAAAATTCATCACGCGAAAATCACTTACATCGCCGTTGTGTTCTCGTCCGAGAAGCACCGACGACAAACCGCCTGGCAATTAATACCAAACCCTGTCCACCCCACGAGACAGCCGCACACCCAAGCTGACTAGAACTGCAGCGGCCTAAGAGCGGCCCCGGTCTCCTAGGCGATCTCCGCGCTCTCGGTGGCAACCGCAGCATCTGATCCATTCTCAAGGTGAGAAATAGGCGCTTCTGAAACGCTTGGCTTTGGAGACGATTGCTTGTGAGCGACTGGGCGCTTCTCCGGCGCCAGCACCAAGATCATATTCTTGCCATCAAGCTTGGCTGCAGATTCAACTTTGGCGACAGCGGAAGTACGATCCTCGATTTTGTCAAGAATCACTTTCCCCAACTCCGGATGGAAGACCTCGCGCCCTCTAAACATTACGGTGATCTTCACCTTGTGGCCCTCGCCAAGAAATTTCATTACCTGCTTGGTCTTGGTATCAAAGTCACCTATGCCTATCTTGGGGCGGTACTTCATCTCCTTGAGCTGAGAACTGACGGATTTCCGTCGTGATTCCCGCGCCTTCTGGGCACTATCGAACTTGAATTTTCCATAATCCATTATTCGACATACAGGCGGAACCGCCATGGGTGCCACCTCGACGAGATCAAGATCCATGCTCTTGGCGAGCTCGAGAGCATCAGCGACGCTCTTAATTCCAAGCTGGACGCCATCGGGATCTACCAATCGAACCTCACGAGCCCGAATGCGCTCGTTAATCCGCGGTTCGCCAGTTATCGCAGTTGCTATCTAACATCACTCCCCATATAAAATGCCCATGGGACAAATTAACCGATTGTGGACCAAGGGCACAAATAGCGCCGATTGGATTCCAATTCGTATAAACATATCTCCGACTAATGTCGGTCTGGAACTTTCTGACTTGGTCGGCCCGCCAAAATTAGATTTGGCAAGGCGGCTAGTTACCTAGCACTTGAAAAAGTCCAGCGCTACTATTCTATCTCAAGTGAGCACATTATGGACCCCCGAAGGCGAATATCGACCCAAGGTTGAATCCAATGCCAGCGAGGCGAATGCCTCGGCCTCCAACGAGGACGTTGCTGGTGACCTCCTCGCCGAAGATCAGCGACGTGAAGCCGAGGAGCTGGCACGCGAAATCCGCGACTCTGATCCCGCGACGATCGTCGCAAATCATTGCTACGGGCTTTTCGAACTTGCCGCAATTCATCTCTCGGCCCAACCACCCCAACTGGCGCATGCGGCTTTGGCAATCGACGCCTTAACCGGTGTGGTAGACAAGGTTGGAGACCGGCTCGGCATATATGCGACTGAGCTAAGTGACGGACTCGCACAGCTTAGGCTGGCGTTTATCCAGCTTTCAACACTTTCTGGCTCTGCGCCAAAAGATGCCTGATTAGGGGCGCTGCCTCACTAGCGGTGGCGTGGACCCAGGCCAACCGCTTTTACGAACTTATTGATTTGGCGATTGCCATCGCGGTAGATGACCCGGCGCACCCGTCGCGCGGCTTCATTGGATACCGCTCCGCTCAACCCACCTCGGCTGTACCCATGCTGAACAGCTTCGACATCACCGAGAATACGTGCCATCTTGTACAGTGAAGACCTCGTGCTACTCATGGGTCATGCCC
>JAJYGZ010000390.1 GCA_021790495.1 Actinomycetes bacterium | reverse complement strand
CCAGAAGAAATACTGTCTGATTATCTTTTCGTATCTGCCATAATCTGGAATCGAAATCGCCGCCGCATCATCGCCAATCTCTATCCGAATCGGATTTGCGGGCGCTCCGCCTGCGGGAACAAGGTGCCACTTCATCTCTAAACCAAGGGCGTAGAGCATGCGATCGATCGCCGTATACCCCGGCTCTTTCACCCCTCGCTCGTATGCGGAGACGACCTGGCGCGGAAGATGCGCCAGTTCGGCATGCCTTGACTGGGTGAGCACCGACGGGTCATCCAGCAGCAGGGTGAGATGTTCCCTGGCTAGCTTGGAGATGGTGTTCCAAGGAGAAGGTGGCCGATTTGAACTACCCATGGCAATAATATAGCAGATCGTATTACCCTAATCACATCTCCTGCTCTCGATGGGAGACGAAATCACCCACGCGCGTAGCACTCCTGACGCACACCCCGAGTGATCCAAGTCCGCGCTGTGCCTGACGACCATTGTGGCACCCGAGCCGAATCGCATCCAAGCCGAGGCGGAACGGGCCGAGACGCGCGCGCCGTCGCACTTTACGCGATGCGAACTCGCCAAGCTCGCCCAGGCCCCCGAAGCTGGCGACGTGATCTTGTCGCAAGAGCCCGACGGCCTGGATGACTTGTTTTTGGCACTCGCGGATCACCGACAAAGCAGATCGCAATCGATCCACAAGATTTCGTCGAGTGGCGCAAAGGACCTTCCCGGCTCTCGGAAAACGGCACTTGAACGTCTCGACTTGCGGGGTAAAGGTGCGACAACTCCGCTCCGCCGCGCCATAGCACCAGGGCCGGCGGAGCATCTTGCATCAACGAGGGGCCGGCGCGCTGTGTTGAAATTATGTGATGAGTTGCCGAGCGCTGTGATTCTCAACTACCCATACACCAGGGTGATCCATCTCCACAAGGGCATTGCCATTTGGCCCCATCACAACTGGTATCGCCCGCCTACTCGCGACGGTTCGCGCTGCAATATTGGCGCGCTCAATAGCGCGTAGCACATCGTGGATATGGAGGGTGTTGGAGATCTCTGCCACGACAGTCACTTCTTCGCCGGTAGTCGAGATGTGGCCAAATGCCACAACGTCGGCGACGGCCAACTCGTCGGCTTCGGCCCCCGAGATCATATTCTTCGCCGAGGCGCTGTCCAAGGCCTTACTCAGCTCTTCGGGCGATAATACCGTATCGATGCGAAGCGTGCCGCCTTCAACTTTTCGCACTCGTGATGCGAAGGTCCGGCGATACTTCTCTTCGGTGAGGTCGCCCACTAAGTTGCCGAGGCGATCTTCAACCCGTGCCAATCGTAAATCGTGGTGTCGCATAACCTCGGCAAGTTCGGCTATCTGGCGGGAATTCTCATCGATTTGCCTGGAATTCTCGGCTATCTGGCGGGAATTCTCGGCTATCTGCCTCGAGTTCTCCTTCACGAGCTCCGGTAGCGACAGCAGTTCTTCACCAAGGATCTCCACCCGGACAGCCTCTTTCCACTCAGGATGTTCCCTGAGTGCCCTTAGTAGGTCGTCTGTGGTTCGGATCACCGTCATTGACTTTGTATTCTAGTGCTCTATTCTGACTCGCTGGAAGGATCACTCTGCCACGGCGGTCATCGAAGACCAGGAAATAGACTGCCCGGCATTCGTTGCTAAAGGAAACGCCTATCCCATCTTTGCTCTGGCGACGAACCAAGTGACGCTGCGATGGACCAAAGACGGTAGCGGCTGGGCTTTAGCGCCGGATAACAGCGCAACGATTGGCGCGCTCTCAGGGCACTAGCTGCTCCCGTCTATCCCAGTTTGAGGCGCGTCGCAGCTGAGTTCAGCGCGCCAATTTGTCACCCTTAGCGCTAAAATCACTGCATGGCAACAATCCAGATAAGAAGTGTTCCGGAATCGGTTCACAGGCGTTATCAAGCCAGAGCCGCTGCGGCTGGGATGAGCTTGCAAGAGTACCTGCGCGCGGAGCTGATCCGAAATTCAGAATTTATGACACCGGCCGAAATCGCCGCTGAGGTCGACGAGCAGCTGCGTTTGGAGGGGACAACCGGGTTTTCGCTCGAATCCGCAGGCGTGGCGATCCGTGCCGATCGAGATTCGCACTGACCCAAGACGGTGGCAATACTTGACGCTTCGGTCTTGGTAAATGGTTTGGTCCGCGCCGGGATAGAGGGGCAGCTCGCGCGAACAGAGATGAGGAACTATACCTTCCTAACGGTTCCAGCAATCTTTGGAGCCGAAGCAACCTCCGCGTTGCGAACCTTGGTGTTGCGCGGGTCGTTAGATCCCATTCGCGCTCTTGGCGCAATTCGACAGATCCGATCAATACGATTAATCCAATATCCCTTCGAGCCTTTCATCTCACGAGTGTGGGAGTTGCGCAATACCATGACCACCTATGACGGTTGGTACGTGGCATTGGCGGAATCACTTGGTACCGAATTGGTTACCGCGGACCAAAAGCTTGCGGAATCGAGCGGATCGCGAGCTCCGATACGCTTTCTGGGCGCTTGAGGAACCCAGATGGGGGCGGGTCTGATGGAAATAAGTCACCATCGCGGATCGATGGCGTCCCCGAAACTCCAGACCAACCAGACAAAGCCGGACGAGCAAAGAGGCAATGGGTATCTCCGACCCCAACGGACCAACCGAAGATGATCGCTTCGGGCGCTCATTGGCATGAGTCTTATACCTTGGGATAGCGGGAGTCGCTCTTTGGCCATTCGTTGAGACCCCGAAGCCGGAGTCGTTCCCCGGTACTTGGACTTCTCCAAAAAACACAGTCAAAAATCATAGGTTAGGTGACCATAGGTGACCATAAACTTGCCAGGCCAATTCACACACCGGCAGCTCAGCGACTTGCAGCAAGGTGACCAATGGCAAAATTTAGAGTTTTTTTGGAATTGGCGCGGAAGTCAGGAACGTAATTTCGAGGACCGCCAGCGACCTGACTCACAAGCATGTAGCGACGTCCGTGCCGAAAATCAAGACAGGATCGGAATAGTAAAATGTGATACTCTACCCCTTAAATGGGATATTAGATAC
>JAJYGZ010000167.1 GCA_021790495.1 Actinomycetes bacterium | reverse complement strand
CGACACCTATATGATCGTGCTGCTGCTTGCGGGGCTCCTAGCATTTTATCGGCGCCATCCCCTGGCTGCTGTGGTTCTGATTTCCTTGGCGGCGGCGGTGAAGATACCAGCAATCGTGGGAGTCGTCTTTGTGGCCTGGGCCGCGACACCGGGCAACCGGATCAAGACCAAGCTAAAGCCGATGCTGGTCTACGGTGCGGTTTCGTTGTCCACCCTCGCCGTGGCCTCGCTGGCTACCGGGATTGGCTGGGGATGGATAAATAACCTGGGTACCCCTGGCATGGCGCGCTCCCCAGCTGTTCCTACGCTGGCTGCGGCGGCTTGGTCGGACAGGATATTTTCCTTGGTCGGCCTTTCCCTGGGCTTTGGAAACTGGCTCACCGTCTATCGGGCCGTCGGTTTTCTTCTAGCCGGTGTCGCCGCGCTGTACTTTCTTTACAAGTCCGAGCTATACGGTATGGACAAGGCGATCGGCTATACCCTTTTGGCCCTGGTGCTTTTCGGTCCGGTTATCCAACCTTGGTATATCGTATGGGGCTTGGTTTTAGTTGCTACCTCGCCCACCGCGCGCACCATCAATGGCGTCGTGATGGTTTCGATATTCGGCATGCTTCTGGGAATTCCCTATGGACCGTCAATCGTGTCGTGGACGGTTTACGTGATGCTTGCTTTGGGCGTGGCAGTGTACGCTGCGGATCGGCTCGGATGGCGGGTGGCGTCGGTGCTACGGCGTTGGGCCGAGCTGAGCGCGTCGCGCTTCTCGCACTCCGCGTAGCGGGGGCTACCCCATGGCTCAAGCGGCATTGGATCTCGGCAGGTCATCGCTGGTCGCACAATTTGTCACCAAGCATCCCGAATTTGTTCCAGTCTATGAGTTTGCCGGAGAACCAGGTTTTGTCAGCTCCGCCAAGTCGGCCGTGGAACTAGCCCAGGCTCCGGTGCAAGCCGAACTGTTCGCGAGCTTGACCGCGGTGATTATTCATCAACAGCTCTCTGGAAAGGTCGCCCAGGTCTTTGAGGCGAGGCTCCTTGATGCGTGCAACGGGAGAGTCGAACCACAGGCGATAATTGAGATCGGGGAGCCCGGACTTAGGAAGCTCGGGCTTTCTGCATCCAAGACGCGTGCAGTTCTCGGTGTCGCCGAAGAGGTGTTCAAAGGGGAGCTGTCGTTCGAATCTTTAGGCCAGATGAGCGACGAAGAGATATCTGTGCGAATCTCCAAAATGTACGGCTTCGGTCCTTGGTCCGCGCACATGTTCCTGCTCTTTTCCTTGGGTCGGCTCAATGTCTGGGCTCCGGCAGATCTCGGAGTTCGAAAGGGGTTTGCCAAGCTTTACGCGCTTGAGGAGATGCCAAGTATTCGTGAGATGCACAGCATTGGCGAGCGGTACACGCCACTGGCGTCTTTGGCAACTTGGTACCTCTGGCGCGTCCTTGAAATGCCGGAGATGCCTCTGGCTTAGGTGTTGAGCATTCGCTCGAGCAGCACCACGCTGATCCACTGCCCGAACTTGCGCCCGACCTCCCTTTCGGTGCCGACCACGAAAAAGCCGAGCGAGGCATGCAGAGCGAGTGACGCGTGGTGGCCCTCGACGATTCGAGCCATGCACGCGTGAAAGCCATGCACGGTGGCCCGCTCCACGATTCTCTCCAGCAACTGCTTACCGATCCCGCGGCCGCGATACTCGGGATGAACATAGACGGAATCTTCAACCGTCGTCGAATACCCGTGGCGGATTCGATAGGACGACACTGATGCGAAGCCCACGACCTGCTCCCCGACGGTGGCTACGATTGCCGGGTAGGCGCCTTGATGCTCGTCAATCCAGACCAGCTGCTGAGGAAGAGTACGTGGCACGAGGTCGAGAGTAACTCGCGAGCCGAGCACCTCCCGGTTGTAAATATCCATGACAGCCTGTGCGTCTTTCTTTGCGACAGGTCGGAATGAGGTCTCAGTGATTTTGGACATGGTCAACTTTTCCAGCGTAGCTGAGTACAAGGCGGTTATCTCAATTATGCCGATTCGGATACCAACTTGGCCCGGGACTATAGACTAAAGAGGCCAAATTTTGAAAAGCGCCCCCTTAGCTCAGACGGCAGAGCACAGCCATGGTAAGGCTGGGGTCGTCGGTTCGATTCCGACAGGGGGCTCCATGGCGGCGTAGCTCAGGTGGTTAGAGCACACGGCTCATAATCGTGGGGTCGTCGGTTCGAGTCCGACCGCCGCTACCGGAGGAGCCTTAGGTTGCTCTTGAACCGAAGGCGCATTAGTTATGTGGATGGAGTGAGAAGTGGCGAAGAACGAAAAGCGTATCAAGGTTACCTTGGCATGCGAGAACTGCAAACGGCGTAACTATATTACGACCAAGAACCGCATCAACGATCGCGAGCGGATCGAGATGAAGAAGTATTGCAAGTGGGAGAGGGTTCACACCACCCACAAGGAGACGCGATAAAGCGTGTTTGAGCCGGATCGCCGATCGAGCTCTTGGGTGCATTGCCCAAGAGCTTTCGGACGATCTGGCCTTTCGCGACGTTTCGGGCTTCGATGGACGTCGTAGTTCCGTCGCGAATTTGCCAGCCATGACGTCTGCCTCGCTGATCTCTCTCCAACGGGTCCGTCGCGCTGGCAGTTGTTGATTTAAGCGGGGCCGATTTCTACCCACGCGTCGTTCGGGCAACCTTCGCATTGGATCTTGCGTTACGCCGCCTGAAATGGCGCGTAAAGAAACTCAACTGGTCATCGCGGACTGAACTCAGCCAATGGCGCGGCCAGTTGGCGCGCGCAAGCGAACGCAAGGCCTACGGGACCTCAGGCGGTCTCACAGCGGAATCGAGTTCTGGCTCACTGGTATCGGTTAACTGCAGGCGGAGCAGCTTGCGCGCTCGGTGCAGGCGGACCTTGGCATTCGATTCGCTGATGCCGAGCTTCGCCGCAATCTCGTGATGTTCGAATCCATAGAGGTCTTTGAGAACCACTACCTTTCGCAGCGCTTCAGGAAGCAGTTCGATCGCTCGCTGCAACTCCAATAGCAGCCCGAAATCCCTCTGGGACTCACGAGACGAGTCCGCGG
>JAJYGZ010000257.1 GCA_021790495.1 Actinomycetes bacterium | reverse complement strand
TCGGTCACAAACACTTCGCCGTGCTCGAATGGGTTCATGGTGCCCGGATCCACGTTGATGTATGGATCGAGCTTTTGCATGACAACACGCAATCCTCGAGCCTTTAGCAACCTTCCCAACGAGGAAGCCGTAAGGCCTTTTCCGAGCGAGGACGCAACTCCACCGGTTACGAAAATGTGTTTTGCCAAAGACCTCGTTGCCACCTTCCCAAAGTTCTAACGACATCTTGATTCTATGCGCCGCCATCAATTGAGATCACTTCGCATCGGGATTGGTCGCGAAACCTTTACATCTCTGTCGCCGACGCCGCCACGACTATCACGAGGCATGGATGCCGAGCAACTCGATCGCATGCCTACGCGCAGACGCCGACTCAGGGGTGCCCGAAAGCATCCGCGCGATCTCTTCGATCCGGTCCTCGTTTGCGCAAAGCTGCACCTCGGTAAGGGTATTTGAGTCTTTGGTTATCTTGCGAACCGTAAAGTGATTCTCCGCCACGGCCGCCACCTGGGCAAGGTGGGTAACCACGATCACTTGACGCGAAGCGGAAAGTTCATGCAGAGCGCTGGCAATATCGTTACCGGATTTGCCCCCAATACCCGTGTCGACCTCGTCGAAGAGCTGGCAGTGCGCTTTTGAACCCATAACCAACGAAAGGGCCAACATGATCCGCGAAAGTTCGCCGCCGGAGGCGAACTTGGCGATCTCCACGCTCGCCTGACCCGGATTAGGGGTGAAGAAAAAGGTTATCGGCGACCCGTCGCCGCCGGGAGAAAATGCGATGTCGAAATTCGCTCGAGAAAATGACAGGTCCTCCAACTTGGCGTTTACCGCCGCGCACACCTTGGCGGCCCCCTGGGTGCGAAGCTCACGTATGCGAGCATTCTCCTGGTTTAGTTGCTCGCTCAGCGACGCGACTTCTCGAGAGAGCTCCTCGGGCGAAGTTGGCTCTTGAGCCAACAATTCGAGTCTTTGCCGAAGCTCGCCGGCGAGTCGAATCACATCGCCAAGCGTCGGTCCGAACCTCTTCTTCAAGTCCCGAAGTTCGACGAGGCGCGAACGGATCTCGTCGATACGTGACGGGTTGGACTCGAGCAGCTCCAATCTTCCTAACGCTTCGGTGGCGATATCGCCAATCTCGATGGCGACCGAATCGAGGCGAGCAGCAATCTCCTCGAGCGACGGTTCCCTCCGCACCCGCCGCGCGAGCTGGGTCAGCCTGTGATACACCCCGCCACCGCTGGAATCGTCGCCGTCGCCAAGCGACGCGATGTCTGAATAGATTGATCTGAATTCTGCCGCTCGAACCACCGAGTCGAGTTCAACTTCCAGATCTATGTCCTCGGTCGAAGACTCCGGAGCAACTTTTAGGATCTCGCCCAGTTCAAAGCTAGCCACGCCCGCCTCGCGATCTCGATTGGCGAGAAACGTCGTCATCTCCTCGCGTCGCAACTTGGCCCGATCGAGGCGCAATTGCAACTCTTTACGCATGGAGAGGTCGACGCCGAGGTACTCGTCTAACATCGCGAGTTGAGCGAGATGAGATTCAAGGCGCATCTGTGCGTGTTGACCATGAATGTCGATGAGTTGGGAGCCGAGCTCGCTCAATTCGAAGAGCGTCGCCATTTTACCGTTGATATAGGCCTTGGACCGACCTTGATTGCTGATGGTGCGAGAGAGCACGTACTCCTTTTCGCCCAGGGTAAAGCGCGCGTCGACGCTCGCGTAGGGAGCCCCTACCCTAATTGCGCGCGGGTCGATTCGGCTGCCAATCGCCATTTGAATCGCACCAACGACCAGCGTCTTTCCAGCACCAGTCTCACCGCTCAAAACAGTCATCCCCGGATCAAAGGAGATCGCGGCGTGCTCAATTACCCCAAGATTCTCGACTACTAATTCTTCGAGCAAGGCCGCTCCCTGAACTTCTCTAGTGCCGGTCGCACCAAGGCGCATTTGGGGCGGGCGTATCCCGCAAGGGCGCTCGATGAGCAAATCCTCTTCAGAATTCACCCATGTCTTTATTGGCGAGGCCGAACTTAGCCTTTAATACCGAGCGAAAATCGCGAGCATGCAACTTAACTATTCGCGCGGACAACAACGACGTCCGGCACATTACCGACTCTCCGACACTTAGTATCTCGCGGTTTACTCCATCAACCATTAAAGTTGCCGCCGGTCCATCCAGCACGGTTATTTGGACACTTTCCGCCGGCTCTAGAACCATTGCGCGGTCAAAGAGCATGTGCGGCGAGATCGGCGTCAAGATCATGGCGCGCAACGTCGGCGAAACTACTGGTCCACGCGCTGAAAAAGAATACGCGGTCGATCCGGTTGGCGTGGAAACGATGAGGCCGTCGGCCTCGTAATCCAAAAACGGCATATCAGCTACGGCAAGGCCAAGCTTAACCACGTTCCCGGAGTGCGACTTTTCGACCACGAGTTCGTTTACCGCGACGAAGCGCGCGCCGACCGTATCGCCAGCGAGTTTGTTTACCCGCACGTCTAGAGTCATGCGCTCTTCAATCTCGAAATCTCCGGTAAAAAATCTCTCGAGGGCGTCAAAGAGATCGTCCGGCTCAACCTCGGTGAGATAGCCAAGATGTCCGAAGTTCACGCCAATAACCGGGACCTGATACGAGATGCAGAGATCAAGCGCGCGAAGCATGGTTCCGTCACCGCCGAGCGACACCACAACATCGAGGCCAAGCGCATCGATGGGAATTGTAAGTGATTTGGCTTGGTGGCCATTGATCGCGCACCAGGCTTCGAGCTTCGCGCGCGCCACCTTAGCCTCTTCTCGCCGAGGATGAACGACGATCCCAATTCGACCCACCAGCCGTACCGTATTTTCTGTTAGAACGCTTCTTCGAGAACTCTAGCCGCACACTTAGCCGAGCGGGAGCCGACCTATCCCGATACCCTGACCCAACACCTCGCCAAGGAATCTAAAGCTCCCAGTTGCCAAGACAACCGGCGTTTCTCGCGAAATTCCCGCCGCCCCACTCCAAATCTCGAGTCTACTAGGGAGAAAATTCGCTCTGGTGATCTTGAGCGTCGGAGACGGCTCGCGCGATAA
>JAJYGZ010000139.1 GCA_021790495.1 Actinomycetes bacterium | reverse complement strand
GACAACTTTGGAGGCTACTTGCAAAAGGTGATGGTAACCGGCGCGGCCGGCTTTATTGGTTCGCACCTAACTCGGCTACTGGTTTCAAGCGGGGTGCAAGTCGTTGGGGTCGACAATTTCACGGATTCGTACGATCCCGCCGAGAAGCTGTTTCGGGCAAATTCATTGAGTGCCCTGCGCAACTTTACCTTCCACAAGCTCGACGTCGCAGATGATGGGATCCGTGATCTTCTCGATGGCGTCGATACAGTGTTCCATCTTGCTGGCAGAGCTGGTGTTCGATCAAGTTTTGACCAATACCCTGCCTATGTCCATGACAACGTTACCGCCACGAAATCCCTGATCAGTGCGCTCAAAGGAGTAAATCGACCGACGCGATTGGTCTACGCTTCTTCGTCGAGTGTCTACGGAAATGCTCCTACGCCGTTTAGGGAGGACTTCGAACCGAGTCCGATCTCACCGTATGGTCAGACCAAACTTGAAGCTGAAAAGCTGGTCCTAGAGGCAGATGGCGGCGATATTTCAAGCGTCGCGCTGCGTTACTTTACCGTCTATGGACCCGAGCAGCGACCAGACATGGGAATGCGCAAGTTCATTACCGCGGCGCTGCAAGATGCCGAAATCGATATTTTCGGGGATGGCACCCAGAGTCGCGACTTCACCTACGTGCAAGATATCGTTCGGGCGACTTTCGCCGCCGGAGAACGCGATGTCAGCGGGATCGCTATCAATGTAGGTGGCGGGTCAACCGTCACCCTGCTAGAAGTGATGAAGATGCTTTCCGCCCTCAAGGGAGGCCCGCTTCGCATTCGCTTCGGCGCTTTCGCTCGAGGCGACGTGATGCACACCGGAGCGGACCTAAGCCGATCCTCGAGCTTGCTGGGATATCGGGCTCAGGTGGGGTTTTTCGACGGTCTTGCCGCCGAATACCACTGGCTCCAAAAGCGCCTACGGGCTGATTCAAGCTCGGCAGGTGTCGGATAATGAATCGCTCCGTCATCGGCGCCCAGATGAAATCGAAAGTTCCCAACCGCGTGATGATCTATTCTCACGATACCTATGGGCTGGGTCACTTGCGGCGAAATCTGGCCTTGGCCGAAGCCCTGGTGCGGGCGAATCCGACGATGAGAATTGTCATCGTGAGCGGATCGCGCATCGCGGCAAGCTTCGAAGTCTGCCGAGGCGTCGACGTGGTCCAGCTTCCGCCGGTAATAAAGACCGGACCCGGTCAATACGAGAGCTATGGGTTGGCGATTTCGCTTTCGCTCATTAAGCGAGCTCGCGCTGCAATCATCAAAGATGTCATAGCGCGCTTCGATCCCGAGGTCTTCTATGTGGATCACTCTCCGCTTGGTATGTCCAACGAACTCGTCAGCGTACTGGACTTCTTGGTGTCATCGAGAGCAGAAATTCGGCGCGTCATCGGGTTGCGCGACATTATCGACTCGCCAGAGAGTGTAACTAGGAGTTGGGCAGCTGACGGAACCCTGGAGGCGATCGGACGCTTTTATCACCAAGCGTACGTTTTTGGCGAGGAGCACTTGTTCGATTTTGGCTCAGCGTACGCCATACCTTCCAATGTCGAGCTGCGTTACCTCTCGTACCTCGGAAAGCCCGAATTCATCGCCGCGGGCCAACGGCGGACCAAGAAGTTTTCGAACTTCAGCAGTCATGGCGGCCACTTTCTCGTTACCGGGGGCGGCGGCGGTGACGCCAAAGAAGTTTGTGAACTTGGCATTCGAGTCGCGCAGATCGTCGGCGTTGAGACGGTCGTGGTAACTGGCCCGCTAATGGACTTTCAAACATTATGTGAACTGCGGGAACTCGCCAAAGGTGCCGCGAATATCAAGATCATCGAATTCAGCTCCAACTTCGAAGATCTAGTCGCCAACGCTCGCGTTGCTATGGCCATGGCGGGTTACAACACCACGGTCGAGCTTGCCGCGGCGCGAGTGCCGGCGCTCTACTTGCCTCGAACCTATCCGCGGCAAGAGCAAGCGATTAGGGCTGAAATATTTGCTCGGCTCGGTTTTGGAAAAACGCTTGACCCAAACGCTGCGGCGACCCCTGGGTCAATCGCGCCGATGGTGCGGACCTATTGGGACAATCCTCTGCTAGCGCCCGAAGTCGCCCTAAATATGTCGGCGATACCCCGCTTTGCGAGCCAGATCGCGACGCCGGAACCGACAAGGCGCGACTTCAAAGAGGTTGTCGAGACGATGGATGCGGTTCATTGAGCGATTCGCCAAAAAATACCGTCGCCTACGTCTTGAAGCGCTTTCCAAGAATCTCGGAAACTTTCATCCTTGAGGAGATGCTTGGGCTGGAGAGATCTGGAGTGCGTCTGGTCGTTTATGCCATCGGAGACCCGAGAGAGGCATTTATCGATCCCGACGTCTTGCAACTGCGGGCGCCGGTCATCTATTTGACCAAAGGCGCCAAGTCCGCTTGGAGCCCATTTGTTGAACGGGCGCGATATCTAGGAGACCATCTACGCCTCGCTTTGCTTTCGCCTACGCGCTATGTGAAGGCGTTGCGGGTGGCTTTTTCTTCGCTACATCCTGGCGGCTCGCTGAAGAACATCGCCTATGGTTCGCGGATAGCGCGCGACCTTGAGGGCCGCAATGTAGCCCACGTTCACGCGGGATTTGTCCACTCCCCGGCCAGTGCTGGGCTGATAGCTGCTCAGTTTTTGGGACTTACCTTTTCGATGGCAGGCCATGCCAAGGACATCTACTCGTCCACGCCACTTTCGCTCGCGAGGAAGTTGTCGGGCGCAAGATTCGTTTTGTGCTGCTCGACGCGTGCCTATGACGAGGTTATCGCCAAGGTTGAGGGCCTTGTACCCTCGGGGGATTTAGCCAAGGTTCACTTGATTCACCATGGCGTCGATTCGGCGCGCTTTTGCCCTGATGGCGAGGTCCGTGCCGCTGGGGCCGTGAAGTTTCTGGCCGTGGGGCGCTTGGTGGAAAAGAAGGGATTCGCGGATCTGCTGAGAGCCTTTGCGGTGCTTTGCCAAGCCAATGGCAATGCGAGCCTGAGATTTGTTGGGGATGGTCCGTTGAGGAAGTCTCTGGAGAAGCTGGCACTTGAGCTTGGCGTCGATTCGCGCGTGAAGTTTCTCGGGTCCCTGAAGCGTGACGCGGTGCTAAAAGAGCTGCGTGAAGCCGACGTCTTTGTCCACCCGTCGGTAGTGCTTGCCAACGGCGACCAGGATGGAATACCTAACGTGGTGCTTGAGGCCATGGCATGCGGCTTGCCCGTGGTGGGCGCCGATATTGAGGGGATCCGCGAGGTGATCCGCAGTTACCAGAACGGAATCGTCGCCAAGAGCGGCGATGTGGCGGCTCTTGCCTCCGCGATGGAGCAACTCGCGCAGTCCTCCTCTCTCCGGTCGGAGCTTTCGCTCGCGGCGCGCGCCAGCGTGGTGGCCTCGTTTTCAAAAGACAATGCGATTGCCCTGGTAAGTCAGATGATACGTTCGGTGTTGCCGGGTGAGCCGCAGCGCGAAGAGCGTCCTCCAAGCGAGGTCGTGGCGTGAAGATCGCGTATCTGCTTTTTGACCCAGGCATCCCCGTGGGAGGCACCAAGGGCGCCTCAATTCACGTGACGGAGTTCATCTCGGCCGCGGTGGCCCTCGGACACCAGGTTCACCTCGTCGCCAGCAATGTTGTTGGAGAGGTTCCCGAGGGAGCCATTCTTCACCGAGTCGAGCTGAAGGGAATCTCCAAATCCGAAAAGAGCAAGCTGAGCGCATCTCGGGAATTTGAGAGTGCCGCGTTCTCGATCCTCGACGAGATCCGGCCCAATCTTATTTACGAACGCCTCAGCTTGTTCTTTGGCTCGGGCCCCGAGTTGGCTCGGTCCGTCGGGGCGAGGAGGATCCTCGAGATCAACGCGCCGATAGCCAAAGAGAGAGCCGACCACTTTGGTCTCGAATTGGTCCAAGAGGCGCACCAAGCGGAGCGCCAAGCCATTTCGGGCAGCTTTGTCGTAGTGGTCTCCGAAGCATTGCGCGACTACGCGTCGAATTTTGGAGCCGCTTCGGTCCATGTGCAACCCAACGGAGTCGACCTCGAGCGATTTGTCGCGAGCGACCTCAAGCCCAAGAGCCCTCTTCGGCGCTCGATTCCGACCGTAGGATTTGTCGGGTCGCTAAAGCCCTGGCATGGGGTGGAGAATTTAATCTTGGCGTCTCGAGTTCTCGAATTTCGCGGCGTCGATCATCGCTTGATGGTTGTTGGCGATGGACCGCTATTTGGATCACTTCGCGAAATGGTGGCGGACCAAGGGGCGCAGGCGCGAGTGGAATTTACCGGTGCCGTTCCAATGGCCGGAGTTCCTGGCTACTTGGCCGAAATGGACATCGGGGTGGCGCCTTATCTTCGTAGCGAGAATTTTTACTTCTCCCCTCTCAAGGTTCTCGAATACATGGCCGCCGGATTGGCGATCGTCGCGACCGACACCCCGTCGATAAGGGAGATGGTGGACGGCTCCGCCCTCCTTGTGGGCGATCCCGATCCAATGGTGTTGGCGGACGCGATAGAAGGGCTGCTGGCGAATCCGGAACGCCTCGCCCAACTGGGCGCGATGGCGCGGCGGCGGGTGGAGAGATGCTTTGGCTGGCAACGAGTTGTCGAGTCGATCCTAAGTGCGGCATGAGGGGATCGAGATTGTTTAGGAGCCCCAGCGCAAGGTGGCGAAGCGGCGCTTCGCAGGTGGAGCCGAATGTGCGACGAGCGTCGTTGATGAGGGGCTTCGTCCGAAAGACTCGAACTCGCCTGGCGATTGGCACCGCGGCTTCGGTGCTCAACGCCGCTCTTACCTGGTTGACTCCGTGGCCCATGAAGATTCTGGTCGACTCCGTTTTTGGTGCGAAACACCTTCCTTCTTTTCTGGCGTTTTCGGGCTCTCGCCTCCAACTTCTGTATCTGGTGGCCGCTACCATGGGGGCCTTCGCGCTCCTGGGCGGCGTCGCGACGTTTGTTTCGGCGCTCAGCTTCGCCAACGCGGGGCAGGTATTCTCCAACGACCTTCAGGTCGAAGTATTCGATCACATAATCGCTCAGCCTCCGCATTTTTTCGACTCGCGCAAGTCCGGCGACTTGACCACCAGGCTCATTGCGGATGTACAGAGCGTGCAGAGAGCCCTGGTCGAGTCCTTGCCGACGCTGGTCAATTCGACCTTGACTATTGCCGGGATCATGGTCATTCTCGCGCTTTTGGGCCCGATGTTTCTTGTCGCCGTTATTGCGCTGGGCATCTTTATCTCCTTCGATTTGAACTTCTTCATGAAGAGGGTCAAGACCCAGGCACGCCGTGCGCGCAACATGGAAGGGCTGGCGAACTCTACCGCGCAGCAGGCGATCATGGGCCTTGTCGTCGTTCAGACCAATCAGGGCGAGACCTCCGAATCGAGCCGATTTTCGCGATTCGTAAAGGCCAGCACCGGCCACTCATTGAAGGCGAACGTCTCTCAAGCCTCGATGAGCGCTTCGGTGACCACGGTTCTCAACTTGACCATCGCCCTTTTCGTGCTCTTGGCCGGGCTGGCAGTCTTCAATCGGTCCCTAAGCGTCGGGATGATTCTTGTGGTGACCTCCTATGCGAGATCGATCTACAAGCCGCTTGCGCAGCTGACCAAGCGCGCGGGAATCATCGGCGTCGGCCTTGCCGCCAAAGAGCGTGTGGAAGAGTTGCTCGGCTCGGACCAGTCTTTCAAGAACACCGCGTCCGTGCCCCAGGATTGGACCCGGCACGGGGCGGTGACCTATCGGGGAGTCCGCTTCGCCTATGGTGGCAGCGAGATAATACACGGAGCCGATCTGGTGGTGGAGCCGGGCTCTCGCATAGGCCTGGTTGGCGCCACAGGTTCTGGCAAGTCGACCTTGGCCAAGATGCTTCCCAGGCTTTTGGAGCCGACTTCGGGACGGGTTTTGATCGACGGGATCGATACGCGACAACTTCCCCTAGGAGTGCTGCGGAGCTTCGTAGCTTATCTGCCGCAGGAGACTTTCGTCTTCTCCGGCATGATATGGGAGAACATCGTCTATGGCATCGCGGGAGCGACTCGTTTCGACGCGATTGAGGCGGCTCGGACCGCTGGTCTGCTAGATGTCTTCCAAGGACTCTCCAACGGTTTTGACACCGTGGTTACCGAGAAGGGCTCCTCGTTGTCGGGCGGGCAGCGACAGTGCGTCGCCATTGCCCGGGCGGTGGCGCGCAAGGCAAAAATCATAGTGCTGGACGAGCCTACGGTTGGTATTGATCCTGCCCTGGAAGACGTGCTAAACGAGGCGTTCGAACGCCTTACCACAGGCAAGACGACCATCGTGGTGAGCCATCAGCGGGCGACGCTGCGTTTTTGCGACCGCATTTACGAGGTCCAAGACGGCTATGTCGGCGAAAGCTCGCTCGGCGGCTTCTTTGGCGGAACCCAGTTGGGCGATGCCGGTGTCGATTCGGGGTGCGAGCCCGCCGTGGCACCGATTAGCCAGGGTGCGTGAATGGTGGGGCGCGAAGTTGTGACGAGAATACGTTCGTTTTGGAGAGACGGTTGCGCGCTTGAAAGCGCCGAGAGGATTTGCTCTGATGGAAGCTGATTTGGTCTTAACGAGATTCGTAAGAAGGCACCTGTTGATTGTGGGGGCGGGCTACGTTGGCCTTACGGCGGCCGGGTGCTTTTCCGCGCTCGGTCACCGGGTGTCGCTGGTGGAAAAGGATTCCGCCAAGATCGAGATGCTCCTCAACGGCGAGATTCCGATCTATGAGCCCGGACTCGAAGAGTTGCTATTGGCTGGACTGCGGGGCGGCTCTATTGCGGTCTTTGACACCATTGAGCCCGGTTGCTATGGCGCGGACGCCGCGCTGTTATGCGTCGGCACGCCGCCCTCGGCCAACGGCGATCCCAACCTGTCGATCATTTCAGAGAGCGCCGCCCAGGTAGCCGCAGCGGCGACGCGCGACATCGCCGTGGTGGTGAAAAGCACGGTTCCGCCGGGGACCTGCGAGGCCCTCGAGCTCATTTGTCACGAGTATGTCGCCCCAGGCATCGACATAAGCGTTTGTTCAAATCCCGAGTTTTTGCGTGAGGGGCGCTCGGTCTATGACTTCATGAATCCGGATCGCGTGGTGGTGGGGGGAAATGGCTGGGCCCTCGAGCTGATCGCATCGCTCTATCCCGACTCCATGGAGTTGATCAAGATGGACAGGCGTGGCGCCGAGTTGGTGAAGTACGCTTCCAACTCGTTTCTAGCCGTCAAGGTATCGTTCGCCAACGAGATTGCCGCCCTTTGCGAGTCGCTTGGTTGCGACGTCGGTCCGGTGCTCGAAGGCGTCGGCCTCGACTCGCGGATCGGGGGCTCGTTCTTGAGTCCGAGTCTCGGATGGGGAGGTTCGTGCCTGCCCAAAGACACCCACGGCATGCTCGCGATATCCGAATCACTTGGATGCGAGTCGCGCGTAGTCGGCGCTGCCATTGAGGCGAACACAACGGCGAGGACCAGAATTGTGGAGCGGCTCGACCGCGCTCTGGGCGGCTTGGTCTCCAAGCGGATTGCTGTGCTGGGCCTGGCTTTCAAGGCGGGAACGGATGACGCCCGTGATTCGCCGGCACTCGCGCTTGCCCAAGAGCTAGCTGCCAAGGGAGCCTTCGTCGTCGGTTACGATCCTATGGCGCGAATCGACCTGCGACAAGGTCGATGTCTTGTGGAGCGAGCCCCGGACGCGCTAAAAGCCGTGGCCGGAGCCGACGCTGTCGTCCTAGCGGTGGCTTCGCATCTCTTGCCAGGGGGAATACTTTTCTGGACGCCACCGGAACGATGTCGCTTGGGAACTGGAGAGAGGCCGGATTCGTTGCCATGGGCATAGGCACCGGTCATCAAGATCGCTTTCGCCCGATCATCTGGCGACCGCTGTCATGGACAATGTCCGATGCCGGGGTTGTCGAAGCGGTCTGACTTGGGCGACAAGCCAACTCCGGCTCGCCTGCATCGGCATCTGCGGCCAGCTGCCCAACGCGCATTCGCCAGCCAGCGCTCAAGCTACCTCAAGTGGTTAGTGAGGTCACCGAGAAGTTCACCACGTCGATCAGCCCGAGATCGGTGATGCGCAATTCCGGTATCACCGAAAGGCCCAGGAACGACAAGGTCATAAAAGGCGCCGGATGTTCGACCCCCAGGGTCTCCTTGACCGCATCTTCAAGCGCGTCGAGTTCTCGTGCGACCTCGACGGCGGTCAAATTGGAGATCAGACCCCCGACGGGCAAGGGGATTGCCGCTAGAACTTCGCCATCGAGCACTGCTACCTGTCCTCCGCCGATACGTGCGAGCACCGATGCGGCAAATGCCATGTCGCGGTCTGCGGCCTCGCCGAGACCTCCGACCACCATGAGGTTGTGCGCGTCGTGAGCCACCGTCGAGGCAATCGCGCCACGCTTGATTCCAAAGCCCTTGACCAAACCGACCCCGATGCGCCCGGTTTGGCGATGGCGCTCCAAAACCGCGATCTTGGCGCAGTCCCCGAGCTCGGCGCCCCGGATCTCGAGAGCTCGCGTTGAGAGGGAATTTCGCAATATCTCAATCACGCGGTAGGTGGCCGATGGATCCAGCTTCAAGGAAAAGTCCGCAGGAGCAACCTTTGTCCCAAGGTGCATGCTGGACATCATCCATTGTGGCACCGGTCGCGACGGTACGCTTTTGGCGACGATCGACCCGTTTGCCGCGACAAGGGATCCACGGCAAAATACCATCTCTGGCTTGAAGTCGACCAAGTTGCCCAATACCTGAACGTCGGCCTGGTAACCCGGGCTGAGCGAGCCGAGATTGTAAAGGTGGTGGTATTCGGCGGCGTTGGTCGAACCCAGCACGATGGCATCCTCAGGCGAGACTCCGGCGGCGACTGCCATTCGAACGCAGTCATTGACGTGGCCAGCTTCAAGCAGCATCGAGGGCTCGCGATCATCGGTGCACAAAGCGACATGGTCGACGCCCGAAATTAGCACGGTCTTGATCAATTCGTTGAGGTTTTTGCTGGCTGAACCTTCTCGAATGAAGATCCACATGCCCTTTTGGCGCTTCTCGTGCGCTTCTTCGAAGGTGGTGCATTCATGGTCGGATTCAACTCCAGCGACCAGGTAAGCATCCAGCGCGCGCCCGGTGACCATCGGCGCATGGCCGTCGACGCGCCGCGTTCCTGCCGCGCGAATCTTTGCCATCACCTCAGGGTCGCCAGAGATCACTCCGGGATAGTTCATCATCTCGGCGACGCCGATCGCGCCGTGATTATCAAGCAGCTCGGCGACCTCCGTGGCGCCAAGTTCGGCCCCGGGAGATTCGAAGGGCGAAGCAGGTACGCAAGAGGAGGCGACCACTGCGAAGGTGAAGGGAAGACCCGAAGCGGCCTCGATCAGCGCCGCTACTCCGGGGATTCCAAAGACATTCGCGAGTTCGTGCGGGTCGGCGACGACTGCGGTGGTGCCCGAGGGCAATACCGCCCGGACAAACTCGTCGACCCAGAGCTTGGTCGACTCAAGGTGCATGTGCGCGTCGATGAATCCAGGGATCAGGTACTTGCCGGTGACATCGATCCGCGTGGCAGCCTCTCGCTCGCCCCAGCCGACCACGACTCCATTGGAAATAGCGAGATCGGTCTGAATCCATTCGCGCGTAGCGCTCGAAAAGACCTTTCCTCCAAACAGGAGCAACTCGACTGGCACATCGCCGCGAGCCGCCGCTAGGGAACCGAGAGATCCTGGTAAACGGGACATGCTTTGAATTCTAGGCCAACCCGCGTTGGTTGGACACTGCTGGACGCTCTTGGCGAGGAAGTTATTCCACTACACAGCTGGGGCAGTCGTCGTAGTGCACCATGCCGAGGCGAAAGAGGATAGCGAACGCCTTGCATCCGAGGCAAAAGCCGAATATCGCCTCGAGCGAAGCCGCGAATCCGAGCATCCCGAGCAATATTGCAGCCGGAGTGAAGTCGTGAAGCAAAAGAGCGAGAGCTGCCGCACTGAATGAGAAGACGACTCCGATGCCTTGGGCGAAGCGCTTTGGTTTACCGGGGACGAGTTTGAGATGGTTCGCGAGCCGCGGTGCCGCAACCCGGGTTGCGAAAAGTCCCAGGGGAGATATCTTGGGACCCGCCATCAACCGCACCGCGAAGCCGTAGCACAGCGGTATGAAGATCAGCCTGTTGCGGGTAATCAAGAGCGCGATCACCTCGATCACTACCCCTGCAGCCACTGTGCGTGCGGCCACGTCATTTACCGGGTCGGGGAAACCGAAGAACCTCCCCTCGCGCAGTGTCGTGGTCGAGTCGATTTCCGAGTTGAAGTTCACGCCAGCCCCGCTTTGCTTGTTTTGAGGAGAGTTTAGCGGTTATTTACGAAAGACGACAAATTTGATCGGAATTATCGTCTAATAAGTTGTCAACCGCTCCGATCCAGGTCGTTTGTGCGGGTGGCTTCAAGATATTGACCCGTTGACCCTTCATTGGGGCGGGTTTGAGGCAGACTCGTAGTTAGTAATGGGCGACGCGCATCCGGATGAGTTGCCGAATGCGAAGTCGGGGGAACTTGTCGCACTTTGGTTCCCGCTTGCGTTGGAGGGTGCGTGATGCTAGGTCACAGAGGGCCAATACTTATCGCTGGGTTGCTCATGGCGTCGCTCTTGGGCGCGTGCGGATCGAACAGCGCAACCACTGGCGGGTCGGGCGGTACGAGCTCGGGTTCGGGCATGAAGCTCACCACCGAATCCAACAGCCTCGGAGTGGTCTTGGCGCTCAGCAACGGCAAAACACTTTATACGTTCACGCCCGATTCCACCAGCGCTAGCAGCTGTTCGGGCAGCTGCACTGGCGTCTGGCCACCGGTTGTGGCCAGCAAGGTTGTGGCCGGCTCGGGCGTGAACGCCCAGGAGCTAGGCAGCATTACGAGGACGGATGGGTCCAAGCAGCTCACTTACGCCGGACATCCGCTTTACACATACTCGGGAGACACCACTTCGGGATCGGTTTCCGGGCAAGGGATCGTGTCTTTTGGCGGGTCGTGGTATGTGCTTGGAGTGAACGGGACTCCCGTTACCAAAGCGGCGTCCTCGGGCTCTAGCGGTAACGGGGGATATTGATCTTCTCATAAGCGTCCCGGTAGGTTGTCTGCGACCAGGCACTGGGCCCTGATGGTCCAAGGGGTGCCCTCGGGTGAGCCTGCAACTAGCCTTGCAGGTGAATTTTTGTGAAGCTGAGATTGGAAGACGGTTGCGACTCGATACATCGCCAGCGCGCGGTATGAAGGACTACCTTCCAGGTGAGGTCCAGCTTCGCAACTGGATGCTTTCGGTAATTTTAGAGACTTATTCGCAGCATGGTTTCAGTCAAATTGAAACTCCCGCCGTCGAGAACCTCGATCGCCTCCTCGGATCAGGCGGCGGAGAAAATGAAAAACTGATCTTCAAGATTCTCAAGCGCGGCGACAAGCTGGACCACGCCGATGGCACCTCGTCCGAGCTCGCAGATCTTGGACTGCGCTTTGACCTAACCGTTCCGCTCGCACGCTATTACGCCAATAATTTTGCCAAACTTCCGCCGGTATTGAGGTCGATCCAAGTCGGCCCGGTGTGGCGTGCGGAGCGGCCCCAGCGCGGGCGCCTTCGGCAGTTTATGCAGTGTGACATCGATGTAGTTGGTGAGGCGTCGGTCCTCGCCGAACTCGAGTTGCTGTCGGTTTCGCTCGCCGCGATCTCTCGCCTCGGAATCGAAGCCCCGACGCTTCGTTTTAATGACCGGCGCTTCCTCGACGCGCTTCTCTCCTGGGCGGACGTTGCGACAAGCGAGGTCGCCGCTGTTCTTATCTTGATGGACAAAATGGATAAGATCGGCCGCGAAGGGGTAATCGCCGAACTCTCCAAGATCGCTCTTGACGTCGGCTCGGTAGCCAAGCTCGAGACTTTTATCCGGGCCTCAGCGGCGTCACAAGGGCTGCCGAGAGATTTTTTTGTCGAGATTGGACTTGAAGGAGCCGCGATAGCTGATCTTGAGGCAATAGCGGCCCTGGGCGACGCTGCGGCGAACGACGGTGTGAAGTTTCTCTTTGATCCCAAGGTGATCCGAGGAATGGGCTATTACACGGGGCCGATTTTTGAGTTGACAATTGACGAAGCGGGGTATTCTATCGGAGGCGCAGGGACGTACGACTCGATGATGGCGCGCTTCGGCCGTCCATCTCCTGCTTGTGGTTTTTCGCTTGGATTCGAGAGAATCGCGCTTTACTTAGCGGAAAGGGCCGCCGGGGATAAGGTCGCGCAGCCCGAGTTGTACCTGCGTTGCGAATCTCCGCGAGACTATGCCCAGGCCAAGGCGATCTCTGATATCTTGATAGCCCAAGGCATCAAGGTGGCGATTGAAGGAAGCTCCAGGAAGCTCGATTCGACGCTTAAGCAATTGCGTGCCGCCAACGGCGCGCAGGAGATGAGCAGAGGCGCACCCTGGGTTGCGGTGGTCGAAATCTCAGCGACTGGAAACCGAGTTCATCGAGTATTTGGCGATGTACCGGACTTGGCGGTCTAGGTACTTCTCTTCACAGCTCAAAATAGTGGCGCGGAGGGAGTAGGATTCGAACCCACGGAGCTTTTGGCTCAAAGCATTTCAAGTGCTTCGCATTCGTCCGCTCTGCCATCCCTCCTGGGGAACAATCTAATCTGTGGCTTTCTCGATTTGACTTCGAATTCCCCCCAGCCAGTTCCATGCGCTATCGCTTTGGTCGAACTGGTGCGGCTCCGACGGGAATTGGTTTGTCGAGTTGGGGAACGACCCGAGAAACTTGACATCGGCTAGCTTGCGTTTCAGGCCCACCAGAGTGTCAGCCACGTCATGATCCGAGATGTGGCCGTCGAACTCGATAGCGAAACAGTATTGTCCCAGCCCGCGCTTGCTCGGACGCGATTCCAGCTTGGTGAGATTGATATTTCGCGCGTAGAACTCGGCCAGAATCGAAAAAAGCGATCCCGGCTGGTCTGAGCGCTGAAAGCAGACCACCGAAGTCTTGTCGCTTCCGGTAGGGGCAGGAATTCTTTGCGTACGCACGAGGATAAACCTGGTTTGATTGTCGGAATGATCTTCGATGTTCGCCTCGATCACCGCTAATTGGTAAATCTTTGCGGCCATGTTCGGCGCGATCGCCGCAACACGCGGCTCTTTGGTTTCGGCAACGAGTCTTGCCGCATCCGCGGTGGAATTGGATGCCCGCAGCACCGCGTTAGGTACCCGCGAAGCCGCGAATCGACGGCACTGGGCGATTGCGTGCGGGTAGGACCAAACTTCGGTGACATCTGCGAGAGCGGCCCCGGGCATTCCTACCAAATGTAGATGGATGTCGATTACCACTTCTCGGACGATGAGCAGGTCGTGGTCGAATATCAGCGAATCTATCGTGGCCGAGACGGTTCCCTCGATGGAGTTCTCAATCGGGACGAATCCCATCTCTACCGCGCCGGAGCTGACCGCCTCAAGCACGGCGTCGATGGAGGCAAACGGCACCAAATCGCACGACGCGAGATCTTCTTGGGTTAGCAGGGCCTCTTCCGTGAAGGTGCCTGCAGGGCCAAGGTAACCTATCCTTGAGGCTACTGCTGTAGTCATAATGGATTCGACGCTAGCCTGAGGACCCGAATTTGGGTACCGGAGGAGTCGAGTAGCAAAGAAAAGATTTGCTCGGCGATCCATGGTGCCCCAAATCGGCGTGGATGCCAAAGTATTCTCGTAGCTTTGTATTGAATGATGGCGCAATCTTTTGAAACCGGACAATCCTTGCAAGAAATAGCCGAGCTCGATCATGGCCGCTTCGGGCGAATCGGAATACCCGAGGCGATCTACGCACCCGGCAAGAGCGCCGCGCAGCTGGTCGGCCTCGCGGCCGAGATGCTCGAGGTCGGCAAGGGTCCGGTGATGGCAACGCGAGCGAATCTGGACCAGGTAGCGGCCCTCAGGGCCCGTTTTGCACAATGCTGGGTCTATCCCGACCCTGAGGAGTTCCCATCGGCGCCGATGAGCGTCGTGGTATCTCGAGTCGCAACGAGAAGTGGCCTGGTAGGAATTCTGACCGGCGGATCCACAGACCTCGTCGTCGCCGGTGAAGCGGCGGCGACCCTTTGGGCTTGCGGCATCGCATCTGAGACGATTGCCGATATTGGAATCGCGGGGCTTCATCGCCTGCTCTCCAAGATGGAGCGAATTCGCTCCTATGACGTGTTGGTGGTGCTTGCCGGAATGGAGGGCGCGCTTCCGTCGGTATTGGGAGGACTGGTTTCCAACCCGATTGTGGCGGTGCCGACATCTAACGGCTATGGCGCTTCGGCGAACGGGGCCACGGCGATGATGGCGATGCTGGCGTCGTGCGCGCCGGGAATTTCGGTGGTGGGAATCGACAATGGATTCGGGGCGGCGTGTGCGGCTATACGGATCTTGAACTCGTCCGCGGCGATTGCTAAGGCCGAGCTGCCTTGAGCGGGCTGCTTCTCTTGTGTGCCAGCGGAATATCGGGCGATATGACCGTTGCCGCATTGATCGACATGGGGCTGCCGATCGATCTGCTAAGAGCGGCACTCGCTTCGGCGGGCCTGTCCGACGTTCACCTCGATTCTGGCGAAGTTATCCGCGGAGGGCTTCGCGCGAGGACATTCTCAGTCAACAAAACTGCGAAGCAGCCGCCTCGAAGTTACCTAGGGATAGCTGAGCTGTTTAGGCGAGCCGACATCACTCCAAGAGCGCGGGAGCTATCTGCGGCGATGCTTCGCCAGCTCGCGCAC
>JAJYGZ010000033.1 GCA_021790495.1 Actinomycetes bacterium | reverse complement strand
TTGGCATTCCCACCGTCGGCACTGCGGCGCATTCATTCATTCTCGCACACGACACCGAGGCCCAAGCATTTCGTAGCCAGCTTGCGGCTCAGGGTCCGGGTTCTACATATCTAGTGGACACCTACGATACCGAACAAGGCATTCGCACCGCTGTCGAGACAGTGGGAACTCGGCTTGGCGCAATCAGGCTCGACTCGGGTGACCCGGTGTTCGAATCGCAACGAGCACGCCAGCTTTTAGACTCCCTCGGGGCCACTTCGACTCGGATCCTTGTCTCGGGAGATCTCGATGAATTTGCCATCGCCGGGCTAAAAGACGCGCCGATCGACGGCTTCGGGGTGGGAACGCGCCTCATCAACGGTTCGGGCTTTCCTACCTCAAACTTCGTCTACAAGCTGGTGGAGATCGAAAACTCTTCGTCATCGAGAGGAGTGTCGAAGCGCTCCGCAGGCAAAGCCAGCTTCGCTGGGGCAAAAAATCCACTCCGGGGATTCGACGAAAACGGCAAACTCTGTCTTGAGGTTCTCGGCTGCGACGCCGATGGCGGGTTCGACTTCGAGCCAAACTTCGGTGCCGCTCGGTTTAGCCGCGCGCATCGCAATCTCATCTCTTCGGGCGAGAGGGTCTTCGCTCCTAGCCTTGACGAGGCCCGGAAATTCCACCGCGACCAACGCGATTCATTGCGAGCGGAATTCTTGGAAGTTGGCCGTCAAGGGGCAGTTCTGCCGACGCTGCTCCAGGTACGGAATGGGGAGTTCGTGAGAATCCAATCATAGGCGCTCTTGATGGCGCCTTGAGATCAGCTCTGCCGAGAGTTGACGATCTCCAGCCCTGGTGGAAACCCACATAGGAATAAGCCTTGGGAGTCGATCGCCGCTCCGACCTCGGCGTTCAACCACTCAACCACGGGATCGCCGCCACCCACCACTTCAAATGCCACATGGGAATGGATACATTTGACTCCCGAAGCGGTCCCGCCGATCCCGCCGCTTGGCCGCGGTCCCCGATAGTCCTCTGGAATGAGATCATCCCGGAGCCTCCTGTAGCGATCATGAGCCTCGGCAAGCTTGGCTTGGTCGACGCCGGCACGAGCCTTGGCGATCACGCCACCGGATTCAAGCTGGGAGACCTTATGGTTCAGCTCGGGATCTACCAACCAAAAAAGCGTAGGCATTGGTTTGATATCGGCAATAATGGGCCAACAAGCGATGACCGCGGGCTCCCCGGCAAGCGAACCCCGCCTCGCCACCACGGCAAAAAGACCGACCGGCTTGCGACCTAGCAGCTTCTCAACCGCTCGGTAGTCATCGGGTCCGGGTGATGGCCATGCAACAGAAGGCAAGATCAGCTTTTGTGGCGTTTCTTCGAACGCCGAACCAGAATCCAAATCAAAAACATCAAAGATCCCAGGGCGGCGGGAATCGCCCGCTTGATGATGGGAGAACCGGCCATTCCAAGCAGATCGACGGGTTCGGTCTCTTTGGGCGTAAAAGTCCGCTTCGCCCCACTCGCCTCTCCTGTCGCGGTGGCTTCGCCAGCGCCCTGGCTCGCGGGTTCGCCTTGCGAAGCAACATCCGCGTTGCCTTCTTTGCCGTCGTTGGCGATGAGATCTTCGAGTGCTACAACAAACTGGCCAAGCAGCTTGGCGGATACGTCGGCCAGCACCCCTCGACCGAATGACGCGACTTTTCCAGTTATTGCAAGGTCGGTCGAGACCGTTACATTCGTGCCAGCGACGTCTTCCTCAAGTTTGGCCGTAATCGTCGCCGACGCATTGCCCTGACCTTTTGTGTCTCGCCCTTCGGCCTTGAGAACTGCGGTGTGGGTCTCTACGTCGAGTTTCTCGAAGTGCGCCTTACCCTTGTAGGACGCGGTGATCGGTCCCACCTTGACTTTGACGGAGCCGCGATACTCCTCACCCTCTATCTCTTCTAGCGAAGCACCCGGCAAACAGGGAGCAATCTTCTCGACATCGGTCAAAAGCGCCCAAGCCTGGTCGATCGGCACCTTCACGCTAAAGCTGTTTACAAGTTCCATTCGTCTAGCTCCTCAACAGTATCAATATCAATCGGTTCACCTTCGCACTCGATCTCCCCAACCAGATCTGGATAGGAATGGTAAAGAGCTCGAGCGCCTTCGTCTCCTGACTCGGGCAGCAGGTCAAACACCTCCCGCGAAAGCTTTACGGGATTGCGCCGTTTGCCTTGGTATGTTGCCACCATAATAGGCGCTCCCTTCGCCAACGCGATGCGCCGCCATGCTCCAGGACCTATCAAGGGCTGGTCTCCGAGTCCGACAACCATGGCCTCGGCCCGTTCGTCGACCGCCCAGTCGCGCGCAATCGCCAAGGATGTAGACAGGCCAGCCAGGGGAGCCGGGTTATGCAGGACGGTCTCATCGCCTTGAAGTAGATCAGAAAAGTCGAGATTCCCCACCACCAGAGCGCGCTTTTTGATCCCCGACGCTCGCAATGCAAGGATCGAATGTCCGATCATCGGCATTCCCCTGAAATTAGCCAGCAACTTGTGTGAGCGGCCCTCAAAGCGCGTACCGTAACCAGCGGCGAGAATAACGCCAACGATGCTGGAATCAATAAACCCGACCTCAGCCATGTCGAGAGCACCGCCAAATTACCGCTGTCATCAAAGTTGACCGACCGAGCGAGAATGGATAGGGCCGTCTCCATCTCTGAGTGACACGCCCCGCTTTTTGGCCCGAAGCGAAACTACCTCCGCCATGATAGAAACCGCGGTCTCTTCAGGGGTGCGAGCCCCAATATCAAGGCCGATCGGACCCATGACCCGCTCGAGCTGGTCGGCGTCCACGCCGAAATCGACGAGTCGTTTATTCCGCTCTTCGTTGGTGCGCCTGGAACCCATCGCTCCGATGTACCCGACGGCAGTCGCAACGGCCGAAGAGATCGCAGGGACATCAAACTTGGGGTCGTGGGTCAGTACACATACTGCATCCCTTGAGCCGAGTTCGCTTCCTACTCTCTCCAAGTAGCGGTCAGGCCAGTCGACCACTACTTCATCGGCCATCGGGAAGCGCTGCCGAGTTGCAAACAGCGGTCTTGCATCACA
>JAJYGZ010000039.1 GCA_021790495.1 Actinomycetes bacterium | reverse complement strand
TTTCGGAATATGGAACCGAGTCGATCGACGAACTGATGACCTTGGAGCGTTACTCACGCGTGATGCACTTGACATCTCAGGTGAGTGCGCAAAAGAGGAGCGACGTATCGATGGTGGGGGTTTTGCGCGCCACCATGCCAGCGGGAACCGTTTCGGGGGCTCCCAAAGTCCGTGCTATGGAGATCATCGAAGAGCTCGAACCCGTCAAGCGTGGTCCCTATGCCGGAGTGGTGGGGTATTTTGATTTTGCCGGAAACATGGACGTTGCCATAGCGATCAGGACGCTCTTTATCGAGGCATCGGGCCGCGCCCATCTCCAGGCTGGCGCAGGTATCGTCTTTGACTCGGACCCTATGGCCGAAAACGATGAGTGCGACAACAAGGCCAAGGCGCTGCTTGAAGCCGCCACGATTGCCAGCAACCGGCTGGGGTCACGAAATTAGCTCAGCCGTTCGAGCGTTACAGCACTAGCGAGCACTCGAGGCGAGAGCTTCGATCACCCACGAGACTTGATATCGGCAAGGAACAAAGAAGTTATGGATCAAGAACTAAGAATCGGCTCGATCGGCGCGAGTATCGCCATCGCGGGACCCGATGCTCCGACCTATCTCCACAGCCAGCTGACTCAAGACGTCCTCGGGATGGAACTCCAGGAGTCCAAGCGCGCGCTTTTGTTGGAGCCCAATGGCCATTTGGTCGCCTCGCTCGAGATCACCCGGGTAGAAGCTGAATCATTTGAGATCGTCGTTGACGCTCGGGTCGTCGCAGTCGTCGCGGCGCGGCTCGGTAAATTCTTGATCCGGACCAAAGCCACCATCGCCTCGGCGCAATCGCTCGACTTGGTACTTGCCCCAAGCCGGCCAGCGGGATCGCTCGCGTGGCTCGCCGCCGCGGGATTTTATTGGGTGCGCTCGGAGCAAAGTGACCCTAGCCCGAGCGATATCGGGGCATGGGATGCGCTGCGCGCACGTTTTTTTGCCCCCGTGGTGGGCATCGATATCCAAGACAGCTCGCTGCCCAATTCTCTGGGCGACCTCTCTAACTACGCGAGCTTCACCAAGGGCTGCTATACCGGCCAAGAGCTTGTGGAACGCGTCGATTCGCGCAAGGCGGTGGCGCCGCGCCGCCTCTATAGCTTTGGTTCCAACGGCGCTGTGCTCACGAACGGTGAGGGCTTGTTCAACAGCGAAAAGCAGATCGCCACGGTTACCAATGTCTCGGCGTCCTTAGGCGATTTGTCGCCGGGCGTCAAAGCGGCGCTTGATCTTAGGACCGAGCTCGATGCTTCCTCTCAGCTCGGCTTTGCCCTTGTCTCTAGGGGCGCTTCGATCGCAGACGTAGTCTTGGCGGGTGCGGAGATTGCCAACGCTCGCAAAGTGAGCTTGGTCGAACTCAGTTAGCACTCGCGTGCTCCGCTTGGCGGCTTCGATGCCTATTGACCTAGGTCCGGCGCTGGGATGAAAACGAGATGCGCATTGCGGTTCCGCTGCTTTGGCCCGGAGGCGGCGAGGAGTACGAGATCTGGCCCCCCATCGATCTGATCAGTTGCGCGGAGATCACCAGTCCCAGCCCCGATCCCCCGGATCTATCGCCCGAATCCCCGCGCTGGTAGGGCGCCTCGAAGAGCACGCCCCGAGCCTGGGGGGCTATTCCCGGCCCGTCGTCGGTCACCTCGAAGAACGCCCGGTCCCCTTCTTGGCCCAGCCCCAGGGTAACTTTGGAGCTGGCGTAGCGCAACGCGTTGTCAAGGAGATTCGAGATTACCTGTGCGAGGCGATCGGGGTCCGCCGTGATGTAAAGATCCGATGCCCCTACGCCGGGTTCCATGGAAAGTTCTATCCCCGAAGCGGCGGCTCGGGGACCAAAGACGGTCAGCATCTGTCCAGCGACGCTTAGAGCGCCAACATCGCTTAACGACAGCGAAAAGGTGCTGGCGCGGATCTTGGCCAGATCCAAGAGGTCGCCAACCAAGCGATTGAGGCGCTCGCTGTTTGCCATGATGGTTGTCGCGGCGGCCTTTGACTCGAGCGTCCCGTCCGCGATACCTTCGGCGTAGCCTTTGATCGAGGTGAGCGGCGTGCGCAGGTCATGGGAGATCGCCAGGAGAAATTGCCGTTCCGATTCGCTTGATTCGGCGAGCTTTTCCGCCATGGTGTTTATCGATTCGGCGAGCTGGTCGAACTCGGCAATAGCGCCTTCGACGCGGGGAACCCGAGCCGTGAAGTCTCCTTTTGCCATCTCCGAAGTGGTGGCGACTATTGCCTCTAGCGGCTTGGTGAAACGGTAGGTGAGCGCTTCGGCCACCACAAATGCGGCCACGATCGATCCGATGATAACCAGGAGCAAAAATTCGTTCGCCTTGCGCGCAGAGGGCAGCACCCGGGTGATCACCAGCAGGCCGATTGCTCCGGAGGTCGCCGACGCGCTGGTGCGCACCGGGATAGCGGCATAAGCGACATTGGAGTAGACCCCGGATTGCCCATAACCCCCCAGCAGGTTCACTTTTGCGAAGATCGCGGGGATCAGGGGATGGGGAAGGGCTCGCGAGAGCTGGCCGGTGGCGGGATCGATCGGAATGAGGCGCACCCCTTCGAGCGCGGCGGTGAGACGCACCGATCGCAACAATCTGGGGTTGGTTATCTCGACCTGATTCGCGATGGCCTCGGCCTGTACCCTGAGCTGGCGGACCGCTTCGGTGCGTATATTTGCGCGCAAGATGAGCGAGACGCCGATTCCCGCAATGAGAAGCGCTACCGAGACTACAACCGCGATTGTCAATGCGATGCGCCTTCTCATCGGTGCACCCCAGGCGAACGAGCTCTATCGCTTTGATCCGCCGAGATCCGATCCGGAGTAGGAGTTGAATTTGCCCGTTGGTCAGTCAAGACGGTAACCCACTCCCCACAAGGTGGTTAGATGCAGCTCATCGCCTAATTTGCGGCGAAGTTGGCGGATGTGAACATCAATGGTGCGTTCGTCGCCGTACCACTCCACACCCCAAACCGCCTCGAGTATCTGATCGCGGCTGAGCGCGATCTTCGGGTTGAGCGCCAGATAGCAAAGAAGTTCGAACTCCTTGAGCGTGGT
>JAJYGZ010000261.1 GCA_021790495.1 Actinomycetes bacterium | reverse complement strand
ACATCAAGAGCCAAGCCGTCGCGGCCAAGGCTGCGGCGAACTGGGATATCGCTTATGCCTCCAAGGCATTTTTGTGTCTCGAACTTGTTCGCATCCTGGAGCGCCTTGGCCTCTTCATCGACGTCGCTTCGGGAGGCGAACTGCATCTCGCATTGGCGGGAGGCTTTGATCCCAAGCGCATCATTATGCACGGCAACAACAAGTCCGACGAGGAACTGAGCCAGGCAGTCGAGGCGGGAATTGGCCTCGTTGTGCTGGATTCAGCGAGCGAGATTCGCCGTCTCGATTACATAGCTAGTGCCAAGGGGATTGTTCAACCGGTCCTGGTGCGGGTGACGCCCGGGGTTGAGGCCCACACGCACGAATACATCATGACCGGACAAGAGGACTCCAAGTTCGGCTTCTCGGTGTCTTCTGGAGCTGCGAAGGTGGCAATTTCCGAGGTGCTTGGGTGCAAGTCTTTGAAGTACCGGGGAATCCATGCCCACATAGGATCCCAGATCTTTCTCCTCGATTCCTTTACCAAAGAGGTGGAAGCCCTGAAATCCCTCGTGGACGAGTTCAGGCCCGAGGTACTGAATCTAGGCGGAGGCCTCGGCGTGGCTTATGTCGAGGGTGAATCCAGCCCGGGATTTGACGCGTGGGCAGCCAAGCTGACCGGGGCTCTCGGCAAGGCCGGAGTGGACCCGTCGATTCGCATCATGGTCGAGCCGGGACGCTCTCTTGTAGCCCAGGCCGCGATGACCGTGTATCGGGTCGGAACAATCAAGGAGCTTGTCGGGCTGAGAACCTATGTCTCGGTCGACGGCGGCATGAGCGACAATCCCCGCCCGGTTTTATATGGGAGCGGGTACGAGGCGTTTATGGTTTCGCGCGCCGATCTGGCGCGCGACAAGTTGGTAACGATCGTGGGAAAGCACTGCGAAAGCGGAGACGTACTGGTCAGAGATGCGCGACTTCCGTCGGTGCTCGCCGAAGGAGACCTGATCGCAACGCCGGTTACCGGCGCTTATGGTTACGCTATGGCGTCAAACTACAACCGCGTGCCACGCCCGCCGGTGGTCTTTGTCGACCGTGATGGCCCGCGCCTGGTTGTAAGAGGTGAAACGCTCGACGATCTGTTGCGCCTCGAGATTTAGCGTGTTCGCGGCGCAGAATCATTGTCGCGGGTCCTGGAGCTTCTCCGCGTGCCCGGGTCTCGGTCTCGGGGAATCGACTCAGTACCTCGTCATACTTGGCACCGGATTCTAAGAGTCTGTGACGAGCCACGCCGAGGCGCAATCCGAGGTGACCCAGGCGGTCGGATGGCCGCAATCGTTTTCCAAGAATGCCGAAGAACCAAGCTGGCAACGCCGGCGCCGCTACGCGCGTGACTTGTGGCGAGGTCGACCCGTTGGTCGATCCTTCGGGTGTGAAAGCGACCGCTACGGCGATTGCCGGCGATCGGTTCAAGCTCGTCGCGGCGCTCGGACATGACCTCCCGTCTGGAAAGATAGGCGAGTTGGTTGCGTACCCCGTGCATTACTTTTTCCAAGGAGCTTGACGCCAGAGATACTAAGCGCATATACTAATGACATGGAGATAACGATTGCTTCTGCCCGTGCTACTTCTGTGGCCTCACCCGCTTCATTCTTCGATCGCTGGGCTGACATGGCCACCTGGCAGGAGTGGAACAGCGACATTGCGTGGGCCCGTCTTGATGGACCCTTTGCGCAGGGCTCCACGGGCGTGATCAAGCCCACGAAGGGCCCGACGACGAAGTTTGTGATCGAACGATTGGACTTGGGGCGTGCGTACGTTGACGTTTCGCGTTTGCCGGGAGCTCGATTGACCTTCAGCCACCTCATTTCCGATCAGGGAGATGGTGGGTGCGCAATCGACATAACGATTTCTCTCAGCGGCCCTCTCGCTCCAATCTGGAAGTTGCTGCTAGCCAAGGGGTTTAGCGCCACGGCCCAGATCGACCTCGACCGACTGGTCGAGGTCGTCGAGGCAGCTAAATGAGTGCTTGGCTCGGGGTGGTGTCACGCGATCATGTCACGCGGGCCGTCGAAGAAGGCATTGCCCAGATCGGACGCGGCAAGCGGACCGGTCTTGCCCGAATGAAGGCCGGAGATTGGCTCATCTACTATTCGCCTAGGTCGTCGCTCGACAGCAACGAGCCACTCCAGTCATTCACCGCGATTGGCGAGATCGCCGACGAAGAGATCTGGCAAGCTGACGAGGGCAGCTTCAAGCCCTGGAGGAGACGAGTCAACTACATCAAGAACGCGTCCGAAACCCCAATCCGCCCATTGATCGGGATTTTGGACATGACGGCAATTCCTAACTGGGGCTATCAACTTCGACGGGGGCTTCTGAAGCTCTCCGATTCCGACTTCACGACTATTCAAAGTGCGATGAAGGGCTAGATGACAAGAGCCCGAGACCTAAAGAGCGACTTCGAAGCCGCTGACGAGAGTCCCGGCTTTTTGCTGTGGCAGATCACTAATCGCTGGCAGGCGGCCCAGCGAGCGGCGCTGAAGCCGCTCGGGCTAACCCATGTGCAGTTCGTACTGCTTGCTTCGCTGACGTGGCTGAGAAGTGATGGCACGGTCAATCAGCGTGACCTCGCCGATCATGCGTCCATTGACCCGATGATGACGTCACAGGTCATCAGGACGCTCGAGGCTCGCGGTCTCGTCGAACGCACCGAGGATCCAAGTGACAAGAGAGCTTGGGCGCTCTCAGTTACGAAGGAGGGAGTGCGACTCGCCAACCGAGCCATCGTGGTCGTAGAGAGCTGCGACAGAGCCTTCTTCGAGCGGCTCGACGATATCCCGGGCTTCGTTCGGTCGCTGCAACGGCTCAAATCCGGAAGGTGAGTTCACTTTTTAGAAGCACTGCGCCTTGCCTGCGGAGCCGCGAGTTTCGGTCGGAGCCAGAAAACAGGGACCAGATTTCTGACAATTGATGAGTTTGATGAGTGCAGAGTGTTTCGGGACTGCGGTAAAGAGTAAAGAGGGACACAGGCCCAAATGGGAGCGTTATTGGCATTGCTTGGGTTGGCGGACCGCCAATTTTGAGGCTTCGAAAAGACGGGTCTACGAGGTGTTTC
>JAJYGZ010000162.1 GCA_021790495.1 Actinomycetes bacterium | reverse complement strand
GGGGCATAAGTCCGGATGCCTCTCATATCGAGAACACCCTCCGTGAGTATGTGAAGCACGCCGATGAAAATGGTCTTGGCTGAGTGCTTCTTCGGGCGTCGCGTATCGGCCACAAATTCTACGAGGTCGCCGAGCGGTGTCGGCGTAAGCTTGGAGCTCGCCCTTAGCTGCGCAAGCGCGCTAATTCGGTCAGCATGGTAGTGATTCGGGGTCCACGAGCCATTGAGGACCTCTGCATACGGTACCGATGCCGCCGAAGGATGCACCGAAATGACCGAAGTCTCGTTATCTCGGGACTTTACGTGCTTCGCATACGCGTCTTTTATTGCAGGCAGATCATTACGGCCATTTGAGACCTTGATCTGTACGCCTTTTCTCGCCTTTACCTCGAAGCCAAGCGTATCAGATTTTGCGAAGAAGACCGCTTTCGCATTCTTCCGCGGAGGCGTCTTCTCAATGTATAACACAACCGTTCTGGTCCTCGTGCCAGCCTGCGCGAAGGTGACTGGGGGGAGTTCAACGATCGCCTTAAGCGTGGCATGGCCTCGAATGTGCTGCCGGACTATGCTGGCTTGGCCGCTTGCAGAGACAACACTATCGGGTAACACAATCAAGAGTTTGCCCCCGTCTCTTAGCAACGTGAGATCCCTATCAATGAACAACAGCTCAGAGTCAACACATCGAGTAGATAGTCGGGGGTTAAGAAAGATGGATAGGTTGTCTTTGCACTGGGCCACGTCGGAAGGCTCGAAACGCGCTCCAAACGGCGGATTCGTTAAGATCAGGTCCACCTTCCCGTTTAGCGCGTCTAGAGGAGATCCCCGGAAGAGAGAGTTTCCAATAGTTACGATCCCACGCCGATTGCCAAATAGCTCTAGGTTAATTTTAGAAAGGCGAACCATTCGTTCCACCTTATCTTGCCCAAATAGGTGTACTGGGCGTTTAACTCTCTTATTTGAATATTGGTGATGGAACGCGGCCAGAAATGAACCGACGCCACACGAAGGATCAACTACAACGAGTGGGGCGCTAGAGTCGAGATCCTTGCGGAGCAGGTCGTCTAGCGCCATCTCGACCATGAACTCGACGACCTCGGGTGGTGTCATATACTGCGCGTCTTCGATGTTGCCCCTAAAGTTGTCTCGGACAAAATGTCCAAACGCTTCGTTGATAACGTCAAAGGGTCGGTCCATGCCGCGATTTTGGAACGCCGTGTCGATCGAGTATCGAACCAGGTCGACTATAGCTCTAATTATTGGGCCGTCAGTCGCGCGCAAGTGAAGGGACGGATTGGCGCCAAAAACCGATCCCCCACCCTCGTGCGTGTAGGATGGCAAGCCAGCAACACTTTTGAAGCACGCCTGAAGACGCGATGAAAGCTCTTCTACGTCGTCGGTCTTGTCGGGGAACGCCGGAATCTGGCCGTTCTTGAAAGCGAGGTAGGTGGCCAGCAGCTTGGCGATCTCGTCAAGCTTTGCGTTTGAATCGTCAAAACGCCCGGTGCTGTGAAAGAGCTCCCGAATCTCGGACAGTGCCTCGTAAAAATTCTGGTATCCGATTTCCTCAGAGCCAAGGGGCAAGGCAATCATACGGTCTCCCGATAGCTATCGATTGTGACCACTATACCGCGTTGCCCAGGGGCGTCCCTGCGTCTATCCTTTCCCTTGTGGCCGACTTAACAAAGCATTTGGGCTCGGTTCTGCGCGCAAGGCGCCAGGAGGTCGGCCTTTCCCAGGACGCTCTGGCGGCCATTTGTGAGGTCAGTCGCGGATATCTCGGTCAGGTGGAACGTGGAGAGGTCAGCATTACTATCACGCTACTGGAGCGCTTGGCTAGGGGCCTCAACACGACTATTTCGGATGTTATTCACGAGGTCGATGGCGATGCCTGATGAGGTTTTGAGGGAGGCTGTCGCGCTCTTGGATCTTCACTACGACCAGTTTTACGCCGTAGTTCCCTACGCAGACACCACCGAACATCCCGTCCCGACCGACACTAGGGGTTGGTCCCAAATCCTCGTTAGCATTCTCACCAAAAAAAAGGGGCGGAAGCGAAAAAAGGGATCGGATTTGGTCGACGGGTCGGACGTCAAGGCAGCTAACATCTGGAACGCAATTGATACCCCTCGTTTCAACGGCGTTTTAAAAGCCGGAACCAAGGCGAACAGCGCCGGCAAACTCGAGTCTCTCGACTCGACGCCCTTCCTATTCTTCGTCTTGTGGGACCACGTTGAGAACCTGGAAACCAATCCCGCGCGTTGCCGGATTTGGTTTGTTCGCCCCCAGCATGATAAATTGTTCCGCGAGATGGCTGGCAAGTGGTTTGGCGCTACCGGCGCCAAAAACTTTCAACTTCACCCACCCAGAAGTCTGACAAGCGAGACGAACATTATCAGAAACAATCTCGGTACTTTTGAATATCCCTTACTCTTTAGCGCCATAAGAAAGAGCAAGACCAGTACATACGAGGTCGATCACTTTAAACCAGATCTGCTATGCACCGGTTTATTGGCCAGCCCTTCAGCCAACAAGCAAGGAGCTCCCTGAATAGGTGGCTGCGCTAGAGGGCCGCGAGGCTCCGGAGGAAGGCGCAGAGGCATAGCCCCGATTCCCTGGGTTGGTCTCAATCGGGGCTATGCCTGCGGGAAGTGGCCGCCCCCTGTCAGTGGCGGTGTAAATTTCCTCGTTTTGGACGGCGTAATTTTCCCCACCCAATCCCGCCGATTGCCGGGTCAGTGCAGTTCCCCTCCCCTCCGCTCACCGCGGTCGAGAACTCCAGCGCCGCGTTTTTCCTTGAGCGGAGCGCCAAAGACATGCAAGGGCTCTTATGGTGCGACGGCTTTCGCATTTATCGGGCCATCTGTGCCCCTAAAGGAGCCAAGCGCAAGATGAAGCTGGCTCGCTTCGGTGGAGGGTTTTAGATTGGACATCATGCAGCCCGCGCCTTCCGGCGCTCGAATTCCATGGGCGAGAGATTTCCTAGCGCCGTATGTCGGCGCCGCGGGTTATACCAGCCCTCGATAAAATCGAAGATCGCAAGCTCCGCCTCGCGATGGTTCCTGAATCGATTCGTAACGAGTAATTCGCATTCCAACGTCGCGTTG
>JAJYGZ010000213.1 GCA_021790495.1 Actinomycetes bacterium | reverse complement strand
TCGAAGGAGGTCCCCATTGCTGGTTTGGCTCGCGAGGGTCCCGGTCACTGAAGAGACCATGTGCCAAACGCCCGCCATCTCCTTGACCGAGAAGAGGTTTTGCACTTCGATGGAGCCCGGTATGCACACACGCCCGAAGTCGTTGCGCATCAGATCGACAATCATCAGGTTCTCTGCGCGGTCTTTTTCCGAGGCTCCCAGTGCCGCTCTGGCCTTTTCGTCCAGGTCCGGATCCACATGACGAGCGGCAGTTCCCTTTATCGGTGCTGTACTTACCCTCGATTCGTCCCGGCGCACAAAGAGTTCCGGAGAGAGGCTTGCGACCGCGCCCCAAGGCGCAGACAAGTAAGCGGCATAGCTGGGGCGGAGCTTGGCTTCTCCAGCGAGAAAGAGGTCGAGGGGATTTCCGGCAAAGTCCGCCTCTAGTCGCAGGGTGATGTTGGCCTGGAAGATGTCGCCTGCCCAGATGTGCTCGAGAGCCTTATTGACGGACTCGACGTGCTGGGCGCGCCCCGGAATTGGAATGAACGGCGAGAGGGTGTAGTTGCCGGTCGGAACCGTCGCTTTCCCGCGAAGTTTCTCCAGTACCGCATCGCGGCTTTCGCCGATGATCTGGGCCCTCTCGGGCGTGACTAGGGCTTCGAAGAACCATGTCTGGGCGACGGGATCAAAGCGAAGCAGGTGGTCGTAGTACCTAAGCAAGTAGCGAGGGAGCGCAACCATTGCCGGCGGCGCTGGCGGCAAGCGCTCGATCAAGCGGCCGGATTGATAGCCGAGATAGCCAATCCATCCGCCGCCGATAGCTCCGGGGAGGGGATTTTGCACGCTGGGCAGGCAGTCAAGCACATCAAAAGGATCGGCGTCGGCCTCGGCTACGATCGCGGCATCCCAAGCTATGATCGCCCCGCCCTCGGCCCACTCGCCGATCAAAATCGAAAGCTCGCTATAGGCTTCTAGCTGCTTGGCGACCTGTTGGGCCGATAAGGCGATGTCCAGTCTTTCGACGATCAACTCGGCGGGTCCCGCCGGTCCGAGCCGCGTCGAGCTGGTCACCTGGGGATCACTTTTTGCACTGGACGCATCCCAACCCCTGACTTTGCGTGGGTGCTAGTGTAGCGCCGCTGTCCGCACCTGAGATCGATTTGCGCGAAGCGCAAAAGTGGCTCCGGCGCACGACGAAAGTTCGCTCCCAGCCCCTCGTGCCTCTTCGTGCAAACCCAAACGGGCGAGCAGTCGAGCAATAAAGTTGAGCCCGAACCGGTTTCTATTCGACACTTGAATTGGGGCCAATTGCGGCTTGGCGATGTTTGCTCGCATCGATGCGCGCAGGCGCATCGATGCTGGACCGGTCCTAACCGTTGACAGTTGACATGTCCGGGTAGCGCTCC
This sequence comes from Actinomycetes bacterium, assembly GCA_021790495.1. Classification (GTDB taxonomy): domain Bacteria; phylum Actinomycetota; class Acidimicrobiia; order Acidimicrobiales; family Acidimicrobiaceae; genus Acidithrix. The sequence continues at coordinate 1,715 of JAJYGZ010000213.1, read as the reverse complement.
CCCGACGTTGCCCCAACCGGGAATACCGCGTCGATGTCGCGCAGGTTCTCCGGTGTCAGGGAGATTTCGGCGGCGGCGATGTTCTCGGCGAGTCTTTCCAAAGCGCGCGTTCCCGGTATCGGTACGATGTCATCGCCTTGGGCGCAAAGCCAAGCCAAAGCGACCTGGGCGGGAGAAACACCCATAGTCGAGGCCAGCTCCGTAATCTTGTCGACCAGAGCGAGATTTTTAGCGAAATTTTCGCCTTGAAAGCGCGGGTGACGCCTGCGCGTGTCATTGGCCGCGAGGTCGTCGATGGTCTGAATCTTTCCGGAAAGGATGCCGCGTCCGAGCGGACTATAGGCGACAAATCCGATCCCGAGATCACGCGTGGCCGTAAGGACGTCGTGCTCCGGATCACGCGTCCAGAGCGAGTACTCGCTCTGCAGCGCGGTTATCGGAAATACCGCATGGGCGCGACGCAGGGTCGGGGCGGAGGCTTCTGAAAGTCCGAGGTAGCGTACCTTGCCTTGGGCTACCAGTTCGGCCATTGCTCCAACGGTTTCTTCGATTGGAGTCTTGCGGTCGACTCGATGCTGGTAGTAGAGGTCGATGTGATCGACGCCGAGACGCTTGAGAGAAGCATCGCAGCAGTCTCGGACGTATTGCGCGTCGCCCCGAACCCCCAAAAAGGCTCCGCTCTCGTCTCGAACATTTCCAAATTTGGTGGCGAGAACGACCTCGTCGCGGCGCTTCGCGATCGCTTTGCCGACAAGAACCTCATTGGTAAAGGGCCCATACATATCTGCCGTGTCGAGAAATGTCGCGCCGGAATCGATGGCCGACTTGATGGTGTTGATCGAGGCCGTTTCGTCGCTTGAGCCGTAGAAGTCCGACATCCCCATGCAGCCAAGACCAATTCGCGACACTCTCAATCCCTGAGATCCCAAAGCCACTTCTCGCATATCGGTGTCCCCTCCGGAGTTCTTGCCCAATGATTTCACTATGTTCTCTACCTTATCGTCGCCCCCACTTTCGGGCTCTTTCGTGGCGTCGGAGCTGCATCGCCGACGCCCGGATTTCGACTTTGGGGCGCTCTGACCAACGAGCGATGGCGCCTGACCCCACTTTTGATTAAGACGAGATTGCCTTGGGTTTGAGCCCGCCAGCCAAGCGCGCCAAGTACTTGGCGTCGCTTATGACGCCGATCGATAACTTCGACTGCTGTGCACTTGGAAATCAACGGTTGCGCATAGCGAACGCCGTCACAATTGAACCTATTTTGCAAGGATGTGCGCTGCTCACAAGTCGGTTGAGCGACGCGGAAGATATTGATTTTTCGAAAAAGCGCCAAAGCTCGATGTTTCCTTGAATATTGGATACAATATAAAAGCGGGGTCACCGATGTACCAGATGGAGCTGGGATCCTGTTAACTGACACTATTCATAGGGGGGTAGTTGTGCGTTTCATTGGGTACAAGTCGATCGTGGCTGCGGGCGCATTAAGCATCGCTGTTGCTGCCTGTGGCTCTAGCGCTACTGGCAGCTCTAGCGGTGGGAGCAGCAGTTCCGGCGCGCCGACCGGCTCGCCTTTAGTAGTGGCCGGAGTCATTGCCATAACAGGATCGAGCAGTTTCGAAGGGTCGAATCAAGCTGGGGGAATCTATCCAGCCATCTATTCGATCAATAAAGCCGGTGGGGTACTGGGGCATCCCCTTGTTTACAAGGGTGTTGAC
>JAJYGZ010000248.1 GCA_021790495.1 Actinomycetes bacterium | reverse complement strand
ACTGGGAAACTTCGCGATTCGCGAAGCGGCGAAGCAGGCAAAACAGTGGGAGAGGATAAGTGCGCTCGGGAATGATACTTACGTCACGGTCAACCTTTCGGCACGTCAGTTTCACGACCCCAACCTGGTATCAACCATTGAAGAGGTGCTTCGTTCCTTCGATCTGGCGCCGCGGCGCTTGGCGCTAGAAATCACCGAAAGCGTAGCTCTGTCCGACATCGACTCCGCGGTGCGGGTAATACAGCACTTGAAGCGGCTTGACGTCGCCGTGGCCCTTGACGACTTTGGAACGGGATACTCTTCGCTGGGCTACTTGACATTGCTTCACCCCTCCATCATCAAGATCGACCGGAGCTTCGTCAGCCCGACACATCGCAGCGAATACACCGAGCGGCTTTTGGAAGCGACGGTTTCGTTGTGCCACGTCCTAGACATGACGGTCCTCGCCGAAGGTATCGAAACCGGGGCTCAGTTGAGGCTGCTTCGTCAATTGGGATGCGAACTCGGCCAAGGATATCTATTCTCGCCCGCCACCGCGCCAGCTGAGATTCCCGAGCTGCCCGAACGCGTCTTGCGCCAATGGACCGCGTGTTCAACGAACACCAAGGTCCGAACTCTTCCCGAGTAGCCCCTCGATCTCGTCCGATTCGCCCGCAGCGCCGCCGCTCACCGAGCCCGCCCACTCGGCGCAACCGCAAATAGTCCCAAAGCTCGCGGGGCAATCACGACCAAGTGGGATCGGCAGATATTGCAATCGCCAAAGCCATCCAAGTCCAACTAATGCACCAGAGCGATCGTGACCTGGTGATTTACCTGGCTGTCCACAGGCTGGTGCGATCGGCACCCCTGCAAGCATTTGGAACTCGATCCGTTCGGCTGGGAAAAACCACTTAGATGACCGACCGATGTTGGCGAACGCTTCGAATCGGACTCCGGGTACTCAAGCTGGCGGCTAGCTTTCGCGCTGGTCCATGGGTACATACTTTCGCTCGGGCTCGCCAATGTAGACCTGGCGCGGACGAACGATCTTGCCGTCTTGATCCAAGAGCTCTGACCAGTGCGCGAGCCAGCCCGACACCCTGGGAATCGCGAAGAGCACCGGAAACATCGCGACAGGAAAGCCCATGGCCTGGTAGATCAAGCCCGAGTAGAAATCGACATTGGGATAGAGCCGCCGCGAGATGAAGTACTCGTCGTGCAATGCAACATCCTCGAGCTTCAGCGCGATATCCAATAGCGGATTTATGCCAGTCACCTCAAAGACGTCGTCGGCGACCTTCTTGATGATCCGCGCCCGCGGATCATAGTTCTTATAGACACGATGCCCGAAGCCTTGTAGGCGCGTCTTGCCGCTCTTGACGGCTTCGATATACGGGGCGACGTTCTCGATCGATCCGATCTCGGTGAGCATCCTCACCACTGCCTCGTTGGCGCCTCCGTGGCGTGGGCCATACAGCGCAGCCGCTGCCGCGGCTGCCGAAGAGTACGGGTCGGCGTGGGCAGAACCGACTGTACGCATCGCGGTGGTGGAGCAGTTCTGTTCGTGATCGGCATGAAGGATAAAGAGAACGTCGATCGCGCGCACTAACGCCGGATTGGCCTTGTAGTGGGGTTCGGCGACTTTCCACATCATCGAAAGGAAGTTAGCCGCGAACGGGAGTTCGTTGTCGGGGTAGACGAAGGGCATTCCCACGCTGAATCGGTGAGCTGCCGCGGCCAAGGTCGGCATCTTGGCGATAAGCCGGACGATCTGCTTCTCGCGCGCCGCCGGATCGTAGATCTCCTTGGCATCGAGATAGAAGGTGGAAAGCGCGGCAATGGCCGAAACCAGCATGCCCATCGGGTGCGCGTCGTAATGAAAGCCGTCGAGGAAGCGCTTGCGCACGTTCTCGTGGATGAACGTGTGGTGGGTGATCTCGCTGGACCAGGCATCGTACTGCGTCTGGTTCGGGAGTTCGCCTTTTAGCAGCAGATAGGCGACCTCGAGATAGGTGGACTCTTCAGCCAGCTGCTCAATCGGATACCCCCGATAGCGAAGAATCCCGGCATCGCCGTCGAGGTAGGTAACCGCGCTCTCGGTCATCGCGGTCGCGGTCAGACCCGGGTCATGAAACCAGACGCCCGGAAGCAATTTCTCCCATGCCGCGGACGAAACCCCGCCATTCTCAATAGGAATCTCGATCGACTGTCCGGTCCGGTTGTCGGTGATCGTAATTGATTCGGGCACGATGTTGGCCTCCCTAACTTTTCTCGTCCATGCTTGCACCACAGACAAACATCAATCCCGCAACGCCTTTGCTCCCAATTGCCCCAAGCGACTGATTGGTGTCGGCGATATCTAACTTTACGCACCTTTGCCTGCATTGACAAAGTCAGGGCAACAATTGTTCACCGGTGACATGATCTTTCGAAGTCCCACAACATTGGGTCCCACAACCACACCCAGCCCGGCGCACCTCAAAGACTGAGGTGCGCCAAAGCGCGCTCCTTGGGTTTGCTCCAAAGACCCGCTAGCCGCCAAGTGCTTCTCGATCAGTCCCGAGCGAATCATGCCTGGCGGTTAGGTCTCGACTCCGATCTGCCAGATATTGGTATGTTCGCCTTCGGCGGAAGCGGGAAACAAATAACCCCATCGCCAAAATCAACTATGACATTACTCCACTCAATTTCATCTGTATCAAGCTCATCGCAGGCAAGCACCGCCGACGCCAGCGGACTACCTACACCCAAAAGGGTAAAGCCAAAATCAACCCCATTGGCGACGAACCAAGCCCTGCCTGGGGCCACCACGACTGCCGGGACAACTTCAACTTCTCGGTGCCATCAATTAGAAATTCGCTTAGGGTTCCCATCAGAAGAACATAGTTTCGGTGCTCGCTCAACGAGCAATACACAGCTTGTTCGACATTGGCCGACCACTGCGACCGTCCGGTAAGCCGCTGAAGATTCTTACTTAGATTTCCCCATCCCTCCCAAAAATGCCAACGAGCACTCCTCGGATTCCAAGTTGGAGGCAACCTCGACTATTGAAACCAGCGGCTCCAGTGCCCGATCTTCGAGTGAGCCAAGGACTCTCTGATCGACGCTGCCGCGGGACGGATGCCAAATACGGA
>JAJYGZ010000066.1 GCA_021790495.1 Actinomycetes bacterium | reverse complement strand
GCACCTCGGAGATGGTGCGCCCGGTCAAGCTTACGCGTCGGCCTTTTCGGCCTCGGAGATCTTTTGGCGGACCTCGTCCATGTCGAGCGCTCTGATTTGCTCGATGAGACTCGCCAGTGCCGTGGCAGGAAGCGCTCCGGGTTGGGAGTACAGCAGCACCTGGTCTCGAAATGCCATCAGCGTCGGAATGGACATGATCTGGAACGAGCCGGCGAGTTCGGGCTGATCTTCGGTATCGACTTTGGCGAAAACAATATCGGAATTGGACTCGGAGGCCTTCTCGTAAACAGGCGCAAACGACCTGCAGGGTCCGCACCACGCTGCCCAGAAGTCGATCAGCACAATGTCGTTATTTTTGATGGTCTCCTCGAAGGTGCTCAAGGATAGATTTACAGTTGCCATTTTCGCCTTTCGTGCGAGCTGACTGGTTCACGTAGCTACAACAACTATACCCCTCAGGGTATTCCGGTCGACCGTGGTGGGCCGGTCGACACCCAAATCTAATCTCTTTTCGCCCCTCGACCCTCGCTGCCGGTTACCTGTTGGGTCGCTCGTATCCCATCGTGCACCACGGCACGCTGTTTCACGACGTTCCCGCCGATGGCTGGGTTCGCCAAACGGCAATTGGATGATAAATTGGGTGTGGCGCCTTGGAGGATCGATTGGCTAGAGTTAGCGGAACTACGGATACGTCCGAAGATCGGTCCATGTTGGACCTCATTCCCCGCTGGCTTCCGTGGGCGGTCTTTTCTCTCTGCCTCGGGGGCATCGCGGCGGCGGCCTATCTTTTTTACGCCCATCTAACAGATCCGGCGGTGCTGGTCTGTCCCGCGAATGGCGCGATCAACTGTGCCAAGGTGACGACCTCCGCGCAGTCGCGTTTTATCGGGATTCCGGTGTCGTTCTTGGGCCTAGCGTTTTTCATCGTCTATGCGGCACTTAATTACCCGCGCCTCTTCGCCAGTCGACTTCTGGGCATCGTCCGCTTCTTCATGGCTGTTGGCTCGATGGCTTTTGTGCTCTGGCTGGTATACGCGGAACTGCTAATCGTTAATGCGATCTGCCTGTGGTGCACCGCAGTGCACGTAATCACCTTGCTTGTGTTCTTGCTGGTACTGTACGCGAGTGTTCAGACCGGCGTGCTTCGCCGGACTCGCTGAAGCCACCCTAAGACGCGCCGCTTGCTACCGGCCTCCATGGCTATTTCGGTCACCCGGTTGCCGGTGCAACGGAGCTGACCACGGTATCGCTCGCAGCCGAGAAGGGGTCAGTGCTTAGGAGCGTGCGGTGGGCCTGGCGACTCTGGTCCTGACCTTCTATTTGTGAGGCGGTCGGAGATTCGGTTTGCCAATATTGGTCGGATATCGCTTTGGGCTTGTGGGGCCGGGACTCAGACGATTAAGCTGGGTTTTTCGGTGCGCTTGCGTTAGTGGGACGTGGAGATCTGAGATGATGATGGCCGCTGTTGCTCGGGCAGGCGGAGACGAGCTTGGGTTCGCCCGCTGGATTTTAGAGCCGATGCTGGTCGGTGAAGCGGAGGCGACCTGCGCCAAATTCCTCGAGGCGTTCTCCTTGGGCGTTCACTCCTTTGTCGCTGACTATCTGCACCTGCTTGACGTAAACGCGACTCTGATCATCGCGAGCGCCTCTCCTGTGGGTTTTTCCCAAGAGACGCTCAGGGCAATCCGCTATGCGAGCGGCATGGACGATCTCTTTTGCGGCCAAGAGGTGGCCCCGGGTTCTCTCAAGGGTGCCGTGCAGCCTCGAGGGCCGAGACTCTGTTTTGTCGCCTACCAGCGCCTGGGATCCCTGGCCGGGATGCGCGCGCGCAATCAACTCGAGCGCCTCGCCGGTGATCCCAACCTGAAACTTATCCCCATTGCATTGCGGCCGGGCTACCCGGAGCATTCGGTGGCGATCACACTTCACCGCGTGGAGGTCGCGCTAAAGAGTTTCAACCCGAGCACATAGCTGGGCTCGCCGATCTATTCGAACTCCTCGCAGGGCGCGGCGCCTAAGGCGCCCATTTGATCCCTGGTCCAGTTATCTTGCGCACAGTTGGCTCCGCTATGGTGGGCAGGAGTAGTTCGGGATCGCGCCGCGATGAAGGATTGGTTTGGGTTGCAATGAAGGAGTCGTTACGTCGTCGCGAGATCGTTGAAAGGCTGGCCAGGTCCTACCCCGGATCTGCCAAGACTCTTTGCGAACTTCGCTTTGACAGTCCCTTCCAGCTCCTTGCCGCGACGATCCTTTCGGCCCAATGCACCGACGAGCGAGTCAATGCGGTCACAAGAGTACTCTTTGTTGAATATCCCACTCCGGCCGATATGGCAGGTGCGGAGATAGCAGAGCTCGAGCGGGTAATTTATCCGACCGGGTTCTTTCGCAACAAGGCCAAGAGCCTGATCGGAATGGCCCAGGCTATTGCGTCGCGCGGGGGGACCGTTCCCACAACCATCGAAGAGCTCACCAAGCTGCCCGGGGTGGGGCGAAAGACCGCGAACGTATTGCTGTCGGTCGCATTCGGCCTGCCGGGGCTGCCTGTCGACACCCATGTCGCGAGGCTCTCGGCCCGGCTCGGCCTGACAAAGTCCAAGGATCCCGTCCAAATCGAAAAAGACCTGCTCGCCTGGGTGGCGCCTGGTGATACCGGAGCATTGAGCCTGCGCCTCATCCTGCACGGGCGACGAGTCTGCGCCGCACGGCGCCCCGCCTGTGAACAATGTGTTCTCGCCGATATCTGTCCCTCGGCGGGCCGCTTCTGAGGGCCCAGGCTTCTCAAGCGGCGGCAGCGGCGACCTTGCCGACTTGCCCGCCGCATCGCTAGCGGCTCTTTTGGGCCTTGGTAATTTGGCGAATCGCGGCCGCGAGCGAGCGCTCCACGCCAATCAGCGCAGGCGAACGCGTGTCGAGAGGGTCTGCGGCCACTCGGTCGGTTATCTCCTTGACGCGGTGGGCAATCTCTTCCAGGACTGTCTGAATCGACGATAGTTCAGGGTTGACATCTTGCATTACATGCACTTTAGGCTCCGAAGTTTGCCTGCGGCCGCGCCAAGGGGCTAATTGCCTCGAGGTGGCGCTTGCCAAAGGCGGAGATCGTCTCCGATTAGGCTTGGA
>JAJYGZ010000149.1 GCA_021790495.1 Actinomycetes bacterium | reverse complement strand
GCTCCGATTGAAGCGCTCAATAGGTGCGCGGATACCGATGCAAGAGTAACTCTTAGGATGCTTTCGCCAATCATCAGATAGACGAGCACGATCCCAACGCTCGCGGCGGTGTTTCTCACCAAGACGGTCAGAGCAAAACTTGTCATGCCAAGCAATGCCACGACCGCAACGATCCGAGCCTGTACGAGCAAAAGCGTTCGTAATTGCGACACGCCAAAGCCGTTGAAATTGCCGGCCATCGAAGCGACGATGCTGCCCAGCCCGAGCCAGAGAAGCTCCAATAACATTCCCGTTAGCACAAGGAACGATGCCAGGACGAGAAGCTTCGCAAAAAAGACCCGGTATCTTCTCGGCTCGAGCGCGACTTCGAGCGAGATTACCCTGCTTTCAAAGTCTCCGCCTATGTAGCTGGCGCCAATCAGAAGCCCAAGGAGCATCCCAACTCCTCCGATCACCGTTGCCCCGCCCATGAGCCCGACCCTTGCCGCGAAGGCCACCATGACACCGGGAACCGCCGTAAGCGGAACTTGAATAACGCATGCCCCCGGAGGCACCGGCGCGCCAGGGGGCTGGCTACGCAGGCAAGCGGCCCGTATTTGGGCCTCATAGGCGTGCAACTTGGCATTGTTCAACGCCAGGACATGGGCGTTCAGGTTCGCATGGGACATCAACTGGAAAATCGCATAGGAAAGAACCCCAAGGACCGCCGCGGCTAACAGCAACCGAATGGAACGTCGGGAGGCGATCCGGCGCACTTCGGCTCGAAGGATCGAGCGAAATGGAGCTGCTCCGATGTTCGAGGTCGGCATTCGTTCAGTCGCGGTCATGCCGGCTCGCCCGCAACCCGGAGGTACATCGCTTCGAGGTCCGACCCCACCTGAGTGAGCTCCGAGAGGTACTCTCCGCTTGAAGCCAGGATCCTGGTAATTTGCGAGGGATCCATATCGCCAGCCACCTCGAGATACTCATCGTGCAACGAAACCGTCATCCCGGCATTGGCGAGGAGATCGCGCGCCCGCGACGCATCAGAGACCCTGATGCGATAGCGTCGCGCCACCAGACCCGCGGAATTGGAGCCGATATCTGTAGTGAGGAGGCACTGCCCGGCTTTCAATATCGATATCCGGTCGCACATCAGCGCGACTTCGGCCAATTGGTGCGAAGAGACAAAGACCGTGGTACCCCCATGCGTTCCGAGGCCCTTGATGAGTTCTCTGACTTCGACGATTCCTTGGGGATCTAGTCCGTTGGCCGGTTCGTCCAAGACGAGGAGCCGCGGCTTGGCCAAAAGAGTCGAGGCTATCGCCAGTCGCTGTTTCATGCCCAGGGAAAACGTGCTCAACTTATCTGTTGCCCGATCCGAAAGGCCAACAATCTCCAGCGCTTCTTCGACTCTCGCCTTGCCTAGGCCGAGCAGATCCGCGGTAAGTTGGAGATTTTTCATAGCGGAAATCGATCCGTAAAAGGCGGGCGCTTCGATCAAAGATCCGATATCACGCGAAGTTTGCGCCAAGTCTCTGGGGACACTTCTGCCCAAGACCTTTATGGAGCCGCCGCTCGGACGTATCAACCCGAGCAGGATCCGGATGGTGGTGGTCTTACCTGAACCGTTGGGGCCGAGGAAGCCGTGCACTCCGCCCTCGCGAACCTCGAGATTCAATTTTGAAAGCGCGACGCGCCGGCGCCTCAATCCTTTGAAAGTCTTGGAGACGTCGACGAGTTCGATTACTGCCACTAATTCTCCCAATTGCCTGCGCAAAGGATAGCACTCGGCGAGCATCGTGTTGCCCAACTCCGCGATCCGGATTCAGCGCTATTTCGATCAGCGGCCTATGCGTACTCGCCCTGGCCGGGTATCGCTATGAAGGCAATCGCAGGCGAATGGGCCGGGATGTTGCGCCTCGAATCGATACTCAAGCGGCGTTGAATCATGGCTATTCGCGAGAAGCGGAGCGCTTTTTAGTCAGACGCTGGGGTTTCAGACGATTCCAACGACGACACAGACCGCTTTGCTGCTTCGAATAGTTCATGCATCTGCGTCAGCGCGACGGACAGGTCCACTTCGGGGTCCGCGAGCAGCCGCGGGAGAATAAGGTCATTTTCTTTGGCGACATGGCTTGAAAACAGCGCTGAAATTTCTGCGGACTCCCGGGCAGCTTGGGTACCGCCGGATGCGCTTTTGAGGCTTGTTATCGCATCGGCCAGAGCTCTGTGCTCAAGAGTCATTTGTTGCACCATCGACGACATCCCAGGAATCCCGGCAGCGATCTTATAGATCGAATCTTCTTCGGCCAAAGCATGGGGGAGTACCTCGCTGTTGAGATAGCTGACCAAGTCAGCCACCGCAGGCTGGTACGAATTCCCCTTGCCAACCTCGCCGACTACGACTTGAGACCGCGACTTCACGTCACGATCCAAGATGGCGTGGTGGGCGAGCATCGCTTCATAGGCCTCAGCCTCAGTTATGATCATCGCGTCGAACTCCTTTTGCTTTGGTGCCGCTTCAAATTCGTCTAGCCTTCTTTTTCTAGTGTATACTAGAAAAACATGGGCAACGAATCAGCGCGGCAAGAAATCGATACTGTTGAAGTTCCCATCGACTCCCTTCAGCGGGAGGCCAAGGCTCTCGGCGATCCGACCCGATATCGCTTGTTTCGCTATGTTGCCGACGCCCAACATCCGGTATTCGTTGGCGAACTGGCGGCTTTGCTGGGGGTAAACCACAACGCGGTACGCCAGCATCTCGCCGTGCTAAAAGAGGTAAATCTCATCGTGGAACAACTCGAGAAGCGCTCGCAGCCAGGGCGTCCGAGATTGTCGTACCAGCTCAACCCCGATTTTTCAGGATCATGGGGCACCCAGAGCCCATACCAGACGATTGCCATCCTTCTCGCCGATGTCATAAAGACCCGCCGGAGCGCTCGAGAGGTAGGCCGAGCTGAGGGCATACGCCGCGCTCGACAGCCATCGGGATCCCGGGGTCTTTTGGAGATACTCCATGAAGACCTTCGAATGGGAGGTTTTCGCCCAAGGAGTATCCCTCGTGAAGGCGGGTACGATCTTGTCTTGGACACGTGTCCTTACCTCGCGGTCGCCACTTTGGATTCTCGCACGGTT
>JAJYGZ010000275.1 GCA_021790495.1 Actinomycetes bacterium | reverse complement strand
ACCCGCCCGACAAGTTTCGCCTAGAGATCTCGTTGGCCGACCCCATGCACCTGAAGCGCGATGACGGACAGCGCCCCTTCGCTCAGAACCGCCTTTTGCAGGCCATCGCTCGCGCGCTCGGAGTCCAACCCGAAGTCCGCGAACTCGCCTTCCACAAAAAACGACGAACCGGATCCCGCCATTTGAGGCGCGCGCCCCAGAATCGACGCGAGGAAGTCCCGATAGGAGCGAAGGAGCGGTGAAACTGCGAGAGCGGCTCGTTCCAAGTCGTTAAAGCCTTGCCGATCTCTGGGCCGGTCAGCGTCGCTCGCCGCCATCTCGTCATAAGCCCGATACACAGCACGGGTAGGCGAGTGTACCGGCACAAGGAAGAGAATGAATTTAGCATCCGACGCGCCAATCGGACTAACGACCTCTCCAACACCTGACACTTTGGCCCGTCCAACCTGAACACAAAATGGGATGTCTGCGCCAAGCGAAAGGATCGCTGCTGTGTCACAGTCGTTGCGCAAATGCCGGATAACAGCCGCGGCATCCGACGAACCGCCACCAAGCCCAGACCCGGGCGGAATTCGCTTCACGACCTCCACATTGGCTTGTACGCCGCTTAGCGCGAGCGCACGGCAGATGAGGTTTTTCGAGTCTCTGGGAATTTGATCCATTTCAAAGCCATTTAGCCCCAATTCCAACGGGTCGATAATCGCGAGGCTCGCGACTTCGCCCTGCGCTTTGGGCCAAAGTAGGATTTCATCGAACAGTGAGACCGAGACCATTTCCGACTCGATCAGGTGATAGCCATCGCTACGACGGCCAACGATCCTAAGATTCGTCGTCAATTTCGCCGGAGCTAAGATGGCTCGGGCGCCATCGACTTCATCGATCATAAGGTCACACTATCAGGGCGCAGCGCCGCAACTCATGACCGCCTCGCCGAGAGCCAACCACTCCTCGACCGCCAGGCTCTCGGGTCTTCTCGTCGGATCGACTCCGCTAGCCAAGAGCGACTCTCTCAATGAATCGGTATTCAAGGTACGCCTCAGCATCTGACGCCGGTGAGCGAAAGCTCGCTTGGCAGTCTCCAGAGTCGCGCTCACCGCCAAATCGCTCTGCCCTGAGAGAAAATGATCACTCCTCTTGAGCGATACCAGCGAGGAGCTCACATTGGGCACCGGCAGAAAGACCGTGTTGGGCACTTTCATTGCGATTCGGACTTCGCAAAAAAGCTGGATCTTGAGCGATACGAAGGAGCTCTCCCTCGTTCCAGGTACGGCGCACAGCCGTTGCGCAACCTCGGTCTGAACGAGAAACACCATATGCGCCGCGGCGGGGACCTCTTCGATAAGCCTCAAAATAAATGGAACCGAAATATTGTAGGGAAGGTTGCCCACAACGCCACTGACCGAAGCGGAGTCCATTAGGGCCCCCAAGTCGAACTGCAGCGCATCTCCGTGGATAACCTCAACGTTGGCCACTGCGCGACGCTTCAACAGACCCTCAAGTGCAACAACAATCTTCTGGTCCTTTTCAAGAGCGAAGACCGATTCCACGCGCTCTGCGAGCGGAAGGGTCAGCGCACCAAGGCCAGGGCCGATCTCCAACAGGCGTTCACCCGCGGTGGAACACTCCTCGGCGATCTTTCGGGCAAAATTCTGGTCAATCAAAAAGTTCTGTCCCAAGGACCGCTTCGGTGAGAGCTCGCGCTCGTCGAGCATCGCAATTAACTCCCGTTTTGAAACTCCCGAAGGGGTCACACCCTAACCACCATGTCTTGAACCGTGACTCGCGCCACCGAATTTAATGCCAGCAAAACCATTCTTTGCGACCCTCCTCGACCGATTTGACAATCGCATCTCGGAGACCCTCGCAACATAGGCTAGGTCACGCTGCAGCGGAGTTGACTAGTGCGTTCGTCGAACGCACAACTGTGGTGCGAGACGCCACATAATCGCGCCCAGTCTCAAAGGACCCGCTTGGATCATTTGGAAACCGTTTCCACTCCATTGCTCCGCATCAGCGCTGCCACCCGAACGCCCCCGTCGATGGACTTCGGCAGATGCAGGACACGGGCTCAAAACTTGGTTGCACAGGATCACGCAGCTGGCTTCGTCTCACCCAAAGCCGCCAGACGGCCAATGTGGGCGTCGGAAAAGGGGGACTCAAGGTGCCCGACGTTACGTCCGCTACCAGCTAACTCGAACGAAAGTAAGGCCATTTTGCAGGCCAGAAATTCGCGAAAAGACGCCGGTGGCGAGATCGATCACTCGCCCCGATACATAGGGACCGCTATCTTCGACGATACACGTGGTAGTCGAACCGTTCTCCAAGTCAGTAATGTACATGGTAGTCCCCCGGGGTGCTTGAAGACTGGCACACGTGCCTGGATAGGTTTGGTACCAGGAAGCTATGCCCTCGATGCTGTGATGAACCGTCACGGGCGGCCAAATCGCCTTGGTGACCTCAACGCGCGGCACGGGCTTGGAGAGGTGCATCGACCGCTTCAGCTGATCAATTACTACGACGCCAATCGGAGATACTCCAACGGCCGACGCCAAGACCTCCTGGGGTCCAGGTGTCAACCCGGCAAGCATCCCTTTGGGCGCCACCGGCAGGTAATTCAGTTTGGCGGGATCGAATCGCGATAGCTCATAACGCGCTTTGCTATACCCGGAGCTTGGAGACGACCCTTGAAACTTGAGTGTGCTAATTGCCCGACTCGACGCATCTACGTTCGATGACGAGATCGCCGAAGCCGGTTTTGCTTGGAGAAGTGGTAATAAGAGTACCGACGCGCTGAAACTCAGTGGCATGACGAACTTACTTCTCCAGAAGCTAAGAGTGGACAAGATGCAACCTTTCTCGTGTCCAACATTGCTGTCTGGATTGCGGGCTTCGTGGTGTTCTTTGTTAGTTCGGTTTGCTTTCTTGAAGGCCCCAATCCTCGGTTCGGAGGGGCTAGGTGGTGATCAGCTACGGCTCGAAGTGGACACCGTGCCAACCTTTAACGTCCTTGGCTCTCGATAGACGTATTTTGCGAATGAATTTGCCATACCGCTCTCAATGCCTACCGAAGGCCGCACTCGAACGACGAGTCTCTCGGACTCATACATAGTATAAGAAAGCACTAAGAAGGCTGCACTATG
>JAJYGZ010000298.1:1308-15127 GCA_021790495.1 Actinomycetes bacterium | reverse complement strand
CGAGCTGCCGCGTTGGATCGATCTAAACGGCGCCAAGAAATATGTGTCGGTAATCGCCCACCATACCTACGACTATCCGGGTCCCAAAGTTCTCACGGCCATGAAGACGCTTTTAGCGCACTATCACTTGCCGAGTTGGACCACCGAGATCTGTTGCTACAACGGCAGGAGGTTTGGCTACCAGTACGACCCGACCATGACTTCGGGAATGTGGCTGGCGAAGTCGATCTTCAACGATCTTGTATACGGCGGCGACAGCGGCTTCGATTGGTGGCTCGCCATCTCTCCAAGCCTCGGTTGTGAGCCAGCCTTTGACCCAGGATGCGCCGAACGCGCGAACATCCTTGGGCGAAACGACGGATTGGTCTATTACGACATCAACTATCGCACCGACCATAATACCAACCTCTATCTCACCAGGCGTTATTACGTGATGGGTAACTATTCGAAGTTCATTCCTCCCGGCGCCGTACTGCACACGGTTTCTGGGCTTCCCCCAGGCGTGATGGCCCTTGCTACCGAGGTGCAGGGTGCATGGTCGGTGGTGCTGATCGATGACCGGGCGGCGAACGCGCCCGCGATTCGCATCGCAATAAAGTTGCCGTCACACGTGCCAATCATGCGACTGGTATCCTCTGCATTGACTAGTGCTAGCGCATCTTGGTCTAGAGTCAAAGGCGTAGATGTATCGCGCGATGGGATAGTGAGTTTTTCATCTCGAGGCCAAGAGGTAGCGTCATTTGAAGTCGCGCCGGCGTTGACGAAACAGTGAACGGCTCATTGAAAGATTGACGCGAATCGTACGGCCTTGGCTAAGGGGGACGGATTCGCGGCCCCTGCGAGAACGTTGAGATTGACTCTAAGAGCGGGTGATGTTGGTCCAAATGGTGCGGAACTCGAGAAAGCGCTTCGCCGTGATCCTTGCCGCGGGCGAGGGTACCCGGATGAAATCGTCGCGGCCCAAGCCGTTGGTTCGAATCTGTGGTGAACCGATGGTGGCCCACATCCTTCACGCAATTGCCGATGCGCAAATCGACGAGGTGGTAGCTGTCGTTGGGTTCCAGTCGGAGATGGTCAAGTCCGCGCTGAAGCGGTACTGTCCGAACTCGATGCGGATTAGTTTTGTCGAGCAAAAGGCGCAGAATGGCACCGGAGACGCGCTTGCCGCCGCCCTCACCTCCCTCCCTGATCCACTCTCCTTCGCGGGTGGTCAACCGCCAGTGGTGCTTGTTGTTCCCGGCGACACGCCGTTGTTAACCAGCGAAACGATCGTCGGCCTGTTGGAAGCCCACGACCAGAGCGGTTCAGCCGTTACCGTGGGATATACCGAAGCTGAGAATCCGAGCGGCTACGGGCGAGTCTTGTTCGGCAAGTCGAATTCGGTGACCAAAATCGTCGAAGATCGCGACGCCAGCGAATCGGAGCGCGATTCGAATCGCATCAACGCCTCATTTTACGCCATGAATATTGATGTGTTGGCGCCAGCGCTACGCCGTCTCAGTCCGAGGAACGTTCAAGGCGAGTACTACTTGACCGACGTCATCGAGATACTCTCCAAGGTCGGTTACAAGATTTCTGGTTACGAGCTAAAAGATGCGAGTGAAGCGTTCGGAGTGAATGATAGATCCCAGCTTGCGTCGGTTGAGCGCCGGATGCGCCAGAGGATCAACGCCTCGTTTATGCAGCGTGGCATAAATCTTGTTGACCCGTCCAGTATTTACATCGACTCAACCGTAGAGATCGGTTCGGACACTACAATTTGGCCGGGGTCGTTCTTGGTTGGTCAAACCGTAATTGGCAAAGACGCGGAGGTCGGGCCGGAGACCAGGGTGAGCAACTCGATTGTCGGCGATCGGGCGCGTGTTATCCGGTCGGATATCGAAGCGTGTTATGTCGGTGATGATTCGGTCGTCGGTCCTTACGCAGTCATAAAGGCCGGAGCTAAAGTTCCCCCTGAGAGTGCCACGGGTTCATTCGTCGTTTTGGAGTAAATGTGGAACTGGTTCCAAGGAAGCGTCTAGAGATCTACAGCGGGCGGTCGCACCCGGAACTAGCAGCCGAAGTGGCATTTCATATCGACGTCCCGCTTGGCAAAGTTGATTTGCGCGAGTTTGCGGACGGAGAGATTTATTGCCGATACGGTGAGTCCATCCGCGGCAAGGACATATTCATTATCCAGTCGCATGCGGCTCCGGTCAACTCTGCGATCTTCGAGCAGCTCAACATGATCGATGCCGCTAAGCGTGCCTCGGCAAAGCGAATCACCGCGGTTTGTCCCTACTACGGGTACTCTCGCCAAGATCGGAAGTCCTCCGGGCGCGAACCGATAACGGCCAAGCTTGTAGCCGACATGCTCGCGGCGGCTGGCGCAGATCGGATTATCGCAGTCGATCTTCATTCCGGGCAGATTCAAGGTTTTTTTGACGGCCCGGTCGACCACCTCACCGCAATGCCAGTTCTAATTGATTACATCCGACAGAACGCGGGAGGCGAAGCTGTGATAGTCGCGCCTGACGCCGGTCGCGTGAAGGTCGCGTCTCGGTTCTCGCTCTACCTGGATATGGAGCTGGCTTTTGTTCACAAGCGGCGTCCTCGCGGCAAGGCAAACGTCGTCGAAGCTCTCGATGTGGTCGGGGACGTGCGGGGCAAGCGTTGCGTCATCATTGACGACATGATCGATACCGCCGGCACCATTTGTGCGGCTGCCGAACTGTTGATTAAGTGCGGTGCCGCTGATGTATGGGCGATGGCCACTCATGGCATACTCTCCGATCCAGCAGCTAAGAGGCTCGAGGAGTCGCCGATCTCCCGCGTCGTGATCACCAATACCTTGCCACTACTCCCCGAACGAGAGATAGCCAAGCTCGAGGTGCTATCGATCGCCAAGGTAATTGCTCAGGCGATCGGGGCGGTATTTGAAGACAGCTCGGTCTCTGACATCTTTGGAGGGGAAAACCTCTCTTAGGCTAGCCAACGAGGGACCAGCCACAAGAAGTTTGGGACGGCGTCGAAAGAGGCGTGGCTCGGCGGTTGGTCCGGTCGCGGGTTGCAGGTGCGTGGGATTGGCATTCATCGCACTCCTTGGCGTCGGCGTCTCCATTGGGTTGCGGCCGTTATGGCGCATGGCTCAACCCCCATTTGTCCGTGCCCGGGGCCGCCGACTAAGGGCCTTTTTTGGCGTTAGATCGCTTGCCCCGGTCAAGTCGCCCCTGAGGACGGTCGTGCTGCGCTTTGGCTTATCGGCTCGCTATTTAGCTCATCAGCGCAAATCCCTCGGGAGTCCCGAATGATTTGCGAGGGCGGGGAATCTGGAACAGGGCGCTCCAGAGCCACGGTAGGCATGTTGCCTGGGTCCAGCTAGGATGCTTGGGGTTATATTCCGGCCGAATCCGGCACGAATACCGATTTTAGGCGAGGTTCAAGAAGTGGCTGATTTAGTCATGCAGGCCGTGACAGGTAGAAAACTCGGGAGTCGAGCTTCCAGCAGGCTTAGAAGCGGCGGCTTAGTGCCAACAACGCTTTACGGGAAGGGTCAGGCCACGCAAATCGCGGCGGTAAATGCTCACGAACTCGGAAATTTGGTCGCCCACCGACAGGTTGTCGGAGCGATTCTCGAGGTCGAGATCGAGGGGGCGAAACTCACGACCGTCGTCAAGGAGATCCAGCGTCACCCAGTTAAGCGCAACCTTCTCCACATGGATCTTCAAGTCCTAGACGCCAAAGAGGCGGTTACTGTGACGGTTCGACTTACTGCGGCTGAAGGAGTCGAGCTTTTGGTCGATAACGTTGAAGTGAGCGGACCAGCGGCGCGTATCCCGGTCTCGATTCCGGTTGAACTCGAGATGTTGCAAGATGGAGTGGTGCTCGCGTCGGCGATAAAGCTGCCCAAGGGTCTCGAAGTGGCATCCGATCTCGAGAGCGTTATCGCCCGCGAAGCCGGAGCTGTCGAGGAAGAGTAAGCAGATAGCTGTGAGGTCAGTAAAGATCGTCCTCGGCCTGGGAAATCCCGGGCACGAGTTTGAGTCGACTCGACACAATTTGGGCGCCAAAGCCCTTTCGGTTGACTGCGATCGGCGAGGCCTACGCTTGGTTCCGTCTTTGCGAAGCCGGTCGCTGCTTGCGGAGTACCGAGACGGGCTAGACGTGGTGGCATTTGCGTTTCCCCAGACCTACATGAACAATTCGGGCGAGGCGCTCAAGGGCCTTATGCGGAGGTACAAACTATCATCCGCATCTGACCTGGTAGTTGTACATGACGAGCTGGATCTCCCGCCTGGAGTGGTCCGAATCAAGTCCGGCGGCGGCGTAGCCGGTCACAATGGCCTCAAGTCGATAGTTGCCGGCTTTGGATCATCTGAGTTCGTTCGAGTCCGGATCGGAATCGGCCGTCCGATCGGGAGCCAAAGCGTGGTCGATTATGTTCTTGCTCGCCTTGGCAGCCGTGACATGGCGACCTTCGATGGCTCGATCAATCTCGCGGCCGATGCGCTAGACGTCATCCTCGCCAAGGGCGTGGAATTGGCGATGAACGAATTCAATGGCAACTAGGAGCCCTTTAGACGATGGCAATACTCCGAGCTGTACTGGAACAGCTGGATAGGGCACGGGTATTCGCCCCGTTGGAAGCTCCTAGCGGGCCTCTGGTAATCACCGAGAGCGCCTTCGCGCCATCGATCGTGGCATTAGCACAAAAGATCAAGGCGGATAACCGAGTTGTGGTAGTGGTGCCTACCGAGTCGGATGCCAACGCTCTCAAAGGCGAGCTTGGCGCATTCGCGGGTATGGTCGCGTCGGGATTGATTCCCAGCTGGGATACCTTTGCCTTCGAACGCGTCTCTCCGCGGGTCGAAGCGATGGGGGTGCGGGTGCGTTTCTTGCACGAGCTCTGCTATCGAGATGCCTCGCGATCCCCAGCCCAAATACTGATTCTTTCGGCTCGCTCGGCTGCGCAGAGATTCGCTCCGCGATGGCTCTCCTATGAGCCGATCCAGATCGCTAGCGGCGAGCGCATCGACGTTGAGGATGTCATTCGGCGGCTTGGATCCTTCGGCTACCGCCGCGAATACCAAGTGGAGTCGATCGGAGAGTTCGCAGTACGCGGCTCGATAATTGACGTCTTTCCGGCGGATAGAACTAGTCCGGTCCGAGCAGACTTATTCGGCGACGAAGTTGAGCGGCTGATGGAGTTCTCTTTGGCCGACCAGCGTAGCTCGACGCCTATTTCCTCCCTCGTCGTGCATCCTGCTCGAGAGTTTCGACCCGGCGAGCTCGACATCTCCCACGCGCGGAAGCTCGCCATGGACTTCCCCGAACTTTCTGGTGTGTTCTCGCGAATCGAGAATGGGGAATTCTTCGACGGGATGGAGTCGTGGGCGCCGTTCTTCCCCGAGTTTCATGCCTCGCCGCTTTCATTGCTACGAGCGGGCGATGTTGTGGTAATTAGCGAATATCGGCGAGTTGCGGAACGAGTTGGCGCGCTTGTCGATGAAGAGAACGACCTGCTCGCTGCTCTAGGACCGACGTGGGGAATCAATCCATCCAGTGCGAAGGCAGTTTCGCTCTATGTGTCTCCTCAGGCGCTGCTGGGCGAGACGCCAGCTTCGCTAGTTACTCGGAGCGCAATATCGTCTGGGGCTGAAGAGACGCGTCTCGATGTAGAGAGAGTGGTGTTGGCGGATCGCCGCGAAGAATCGATCGTGGCGGCTCTGCGATCTGATCTCAGGTCCGGACTGGTGACACTGATTAGTGCGGACTCGATATCAATGGCGAATCGGATTATCGCGTCGCTCAAGGAATCGGGATTGGCAGCTACAGCTTTGCGCGACGAGACTGCCTACGCCAGTTTTTGCTCCAAGCCGCCCCAAAAGCGCGGCGTAGGATGCTTCATATCCGAGTTGGAGTCGGGGTTTATCTCCGCTTCGGGCGGAGTAAGCGTCTATGCGCCCTTCGACCTTACGGGTCGTCGGGCAAAACGCAAAATGGCGACTATGGAGGCACGTGCTGCCGCGGCGCTATTTGAAGCGCTAGCACCGGGTGGCTATGTCGTGCACGACTTTCATGGAGTCGGCCGTTATCTGGGCATGGTCCGACGCGAGGTTGCCTCGGTCGAAAGAGACTATCTCGAGATCGAGTATCGGGACAAAGCGAAGCTGTTCATTCCTACCGACCAGATGGGCGCCGTTACTCCCTACTCGGGCGGCGAAAAGCCTGCGCTATCAAAACTTGGCGGTCAGGATTGGCAAAAGGCCAAAGCCAAGGTAAAAAAGAGCGTCGAGCGGATAGCCCAAGAGTTGGTTCTTCTCTACCAAAAACGACTCCACGCCACCGGAATCGCCCACCTGCCCGACAGTTTGTGGCAAGGGGAAATGGAAGATCTCTTCCCGTATACCCTTACTAGAGACCAGCGAAAGGCGATCGCCGAAGTCAAGTCCGACATGGAAAGCGAGCGGCCCATGGATCGGCTGGTTTGCGGCGATGTCGGCTTCGGAAAGACCGAAGTGGCTATCCGCGCGGCCTTTAAGGCGATCCAATCCGGTCACCAGGTAGCGGTTCTCGTGCCGACCACGCTCCTGGCTCACCAGCATCATCAGACTTTTGCGGAACGATTCGCTCAATTTCCTCTTCGCGTTGAGGTCGTGTCGCGCTTTTTGTCTCCGTCGGAGGTGAAGGAGGTTTTAGCGGGGGTCGCAAACGGCTCGGTCGATGTCGTGATCGGGACCCATCGGCTTTTGTCCAAGGACGTAAAGTTCGCCAATCTCGGATTGCTCGTGGTGGACGAAGAGCAGCGCTTTGGCGTCAATCACAAGGAGGCGATAAAACGCCTCGCGGTCAACGTCGATATCCTCACCCTTACAGCGACTCCGATACCCAGGACACTGGAGATGTCTCTTACCGGCCTCCGCGACCTTTCTCTGCTCTCGACACCGCCCGGTTCGCGCCAGCCGATTCTCACCTTTGTCGGCGGTTACGACGAGGCCGCTGTCGTCGAGGCGATACGTCGCGAGCTGCTTCGCGAAGGACAGGTATTCTTTGTCCATAACCGAGTTATGGACATCGAGACCGTTGCCGCGAAAGTTAGGGCTCTGGTTCCGGAGGCGCGGGTCGCTGTGGCGCACGGCCAGATGGACGAGTCGCAGCTAGAAAAAGTGGTGGACGCTTTCTGGCAGGGACATTTCGACGTCTTGGTTTGCACCACGATCATTGAATCTGGGATCGACATGCCCACCGTCAACACCATGGTGGTCGATCGTGCCGAAATGCTTGGGCTCGGGCAGCTGCACCAGTTGCGCGGACGCGTTGGACGTGGCGCAACCAAGGCATACGCGTATCTTTTCCATGCACCCGATACGAAGTTGACCGACGAAGCTTACGAGCGCCTCAAGACAATCGGTGAGGCGGTCGAGCTGGGTGCGGGCTTTCGCATCGCCATGCGCGACCTTGAGATACGCGGCGCTGGCAATTTGCTCGGGCAAAATCAGTCCGGCCACATTGCGGCTGTTGGATACGATCTTTACGTCAAGATGGTCAAGGAGGCCATTGCTTATTTAAACGGTGAGGCTCCCAAGGCCACTTCCGAGGTCAGGGTGGATGTCGCCCAAACTGCAACCATCGCTTCGGCCTACATTTCCAAAGAGGAGCTTCGGCTTGAAGCGTACAAAGCCCTGGCGGATTGCGAGACAGATTCCGACATAGAGCAACTCATGAGCGACTGGATTGACCGTTTCGGCCCGGTGCCGCTCGAAACCACAGTTCTCGGCGACGTGACCAGAATTCGCAATCGCGCTTTATCCCTTGCCGCGATCGAAGTGCGCGTCGAGCACGTCGGCTCCCCAAAGTCGCGACGTTATCGCCTCCGACTAGTCGGCGTCGTCCCGCCCCAAAGCGTCTTGGTAAATTTTCAGCGGCGGTTCCACAAGGTTAATTTTCACGAATTCTCCAAGACATTGACTTTGGAGGCGACGTTCGATGACGGCGGAGCCAAACTCGCCCTTGACGTGTTGGACCTTATCATCCAACGTCGGAACGTCAATTCGGTGCAGGCTGGCTAGATTCGATGGTGAAGATTTACCAGCCAATCCGGGCGACGACGGGGAGAGCAATGCCAGATTCCGAGTCCGAGCTGACGCCTTTCGCGAAGAGCGTTGCCGCGTTTCTGACAGAGTCGGGCTGGGAAGAAGACTCCAAGGACGACATCATTACTTTTCTTGGAGGGACGACGACCTCAAGTCTCGACCTTGGCTACATGTGCAACCTCGCCCCGGATAGCGATCAGATATCCGTCTCGGTGGTTTTTGAATGTCCAGTCCGCGAGGAGCTGCACTTTAAGCTGCTCTCCTTGATGAACGAGATGAACAAAGGGGCCCTGCCCGGCGCCGTTTCGTATCATTTTGAAGATAAGCTTGTCGAGGTTTGCTCTAGCGTCCTGGTCGGCGGCCTGGATGACGTCGAGACCGTAATCGTTGAAGACGTGGCTGTCGAGTCGTTTGCCCAGACTCATGAGCTGCTGGTCGGTATCTCGTTAGCGGCGCATATGGCGATAGAAGAACTCGTCGGCGGCGCGAGCGTAGAAGATTCCATAGCGCGCTTCTCCGGCGCGGTGGATACCTTCATTGCGGCCCTGGAACTTGACCTCGACGATGAGTAGAGCCAAGCCAAGACAACTTTGCCGGATCAATATGAAAAACCAAGAGGGACGATTTTGAACCAAGCGGCCAGATTTTCCAAGTTATCCGTGGCGGGAGCCCTCAAGCTTTCAGCCGCGGTCGTGGCTATCGGCCTAGGCGCCTCGAGTTGTACAACGACTCCGTACGCCGCCAAAGTCGGTTCGGACTACGTGACCGTATCCCAACTCAATTCGGAGTTGAACGCGATCGCGGGAAACAAACTGTTTGTCTCGAAAATAACCGCCCAGGAGCCGGTATATGGCGCTTCCACATCGACGTTTGCTACTAAATTTGCTGATCAGGTACTAAACCGGCGGATTGCACTCGTTCTCATAGAAGGCGCGGTCAAGAAGCTAGGACTCTCCACCTCGGGGACGGCTGCGTCGGTGGCTCGGGTAACCGCGGAGCAAAGTTACGGCGGTGCAGCGGCATTCGGGGCGTTTCCTCGCAGTTATCAGAACCAGTTGATCTTTGATACTGCCGCGGTTACAGCTCTTGAAGCGTATCTCACCAAGACGGATATGTCCCTTCCAGCCCTGAAGGCTTACTACACCAAGAACGTGGGGCAGTTCACCGAGATTTGCGCCGCTCATATTCTGGTAAGTTCTCAGGCGCAAGCCACAAGCATCTACAACCAGATCAAGGCGGGAGCCAACTTTGCTCAGCTCGCCAAGTCCCAGTCGGCGGATACCAATAGTGCCGGCAATGGAGGGTATATCGGCTGTGGAACATTCGCACAATATTCAAACGCTTTCGGTGCTCAATTCGCTGCGGCAGTGCTAGCGGGGACCCCCAACGTCGTCTTGCCTCCAGTTCCCGAAACCAGTGGATACGGAATTGGGAAGGTGGTCTCCAAGACCGCGCTTTCTTTCGCCCAAGCGCTGCCGTCGGTTATTGGGGCCGAGTTCGGTTCGGCGGGGTCCAACGATCTGAACGCATTTGTATCGGGCCTGGCAAAGAGTGCGAAGGTTGATATCAATCCGGTCTACGGCAGCTATTCGATCTCGAAATCAACCGCTTCGGTAGTGCCTCCGAAAGCGCCATCAGCTTAAGTGGCGTACGGCTTGGTCACCAATGGGTGAACCCTTGAAGCGCCAGCTTTCCATTATCGGGATGGGGCCCGGAGGTCTATCCAGCATGACCTTGGGTGCCATTGAGGAGCTCAAGGCCTGCCAACTTATCTTGCTTCGAACCTCTGTTCATCCGGGCGTATCCGAGCTGCTAAATTCTGGGTTAATCGCACACGCGGTGGTTCTGGCGTTCGACCCGCTTTACCAACAAGCTGATGACTTCGGTCGTCTCTACGAAGAGATCTCGGGGCGCATCTCTCGCCTGCTCGCACCAGACGAGGCGCCGTGGAGCGTTCAAGTCGCCGATCTCCAAGTCCTTTGGGCTGCAGGTCCGCTCAGTGACGACGCTGTAAAGCGAATTGGCTACGTTACCCCAGGGTCGCCGAACGTCGCCGAGAGGACTGTCGAACTCCTATTAGAACGCCACGGGAATGACGTTGGAGTCAGCGCGTCTATGTCGTTTGTGGACATGGCCTTTGCACGGATGGGAATCGATCCGTTTCAGGTCGGAGTTACGCTGGTCGATTCTGCAGAGTTTTGCGCTCATTCGGACCGCTATCGAGGCGCAATTCTGCTTTCACAAGTTTGGAACCCCCATCTTGCCCAAGAGGTGCTTGATATCGTCGGCAGCTCCGACGCAGAAGTGGATGTCACCTATCTGTTTCATCTTGGCACCATCGATGAGCGCGTGGTTTGTCGGCCATCACATGACCTTGCCGGCCTGGAGTTCGACCATTTGACGAGCCTGTACGTAGGAGATTTTACCGCATCGGCGAGCGCCGCGTTCCTCGGCCTAGTCGAGGTCGTCGCTAGGCTCAGGCGCGAATGCCCCTGGGACCAAAAGCAATCTCATGCGAGCTTGGGCAAGCATTTGATCGAGGAGTCCTACGAGGTTATCGATGCGATTGAGTCGTTAGTGCTCGCCGGTTTGGGGACTTCGATCGACCCGAATGAATCGAGCCCCGTCGATGGCGAACTCCAATTTTTGGGTGACGAACTCGCCGGAGAGCTGGGCGACCTCGTGGTTCAGGTCCTCTTCCACGCGGTAATCGGCGCCGAAGAGAAGTTGTTCGACCTGCGATTCGTGTTCGAAACGATAACCGCCAAGTTGATACGCCGCCACCCCCATGTGTTTTTAGGGCTAGAAGTGGCAGGAGTGGATGAAGTTCTCTCTAATTGGGAGAGCATAAAGCGCACCGAGAAAGCTATATCCGAGCCCGCCCAAGGGGTGCCGACTTCATTGCCAGCCTTGTTATTTAGCGCCAAGGTATTACGCAAGGCGGGCGCCTTTGGCTACGTGACCCCGCCGGAAGAAGAGTTACGGTCGCTAATCGCCAGCAAAGCCTTGGATATCGATGACGCCGATTCGCTCGCCGAGCTGGTCTTTCGCAGCGCAGAGCTGGCTAGATTCCTAGGAATCGACTTGGAGGCAGAATTGCGGGCGCTGGCTCTGCGCTTTTCTTCGCGCTTGCGAGAGCCGTGATCGGCTTTTGGCCGCGAATGTGGCTGCGGTAGACCGGCACGGTATTTCCTCTATTGTATTGAGCGTTCGACCAGGGTCGAAAATTTCTAATTGCGAGGGTAGAGATGTCAGAAATTGCCAAAGTAATAGGCCGTGAAGTCCTTGACTCTCGGGGTAATCCCACTGTAGAGGTTGAAGTAATCCTTACTAGCGGTGATCGAGGAACCGCGATGGTTCCCTCCGGTGCGTCGACGGGCAAACTCGAAGCTCTTGAGCTCAGAGACGGCAACGCTCGCTACGGCGGCAAGGGAGTGCAGCGTGCGATCAACAACGTCAACGGTGAGATAGCGTCGCTGCTCGAGGGTCTCGACGCCCTTGACCAGCGCGGCATTGACAATTTGCTGATTCGTACGGATGGGACCAGTCATAAGGAGCGTTTTGGCGCGAACGCCATCTTGGGAGCGTCGCTAGCGGTGGCTCGTGCCGGCGCGACCTACCTCGAGCTTCCCCTTTATCGCTACCTTGGTGGCGTCAACGCGCACTTGCTGCCTACGCCGATGATGAATGTCATCAATGGCGGGGTGCACGCCGACAACTCGATCGACGTGCAAGAGTTTATGATTATGCCGATCGGTGCTGCGACGTTCGCTGAGGCGCTCCG
Source organism: Actinomycetes bacterium (assembly GCA_021790495.1). Lineage (GTDB taxonomy): Bacteria > Actinomycetota > Acidimicrobiia > Acidimicrobiales > Acidimicrobiaceae > Acidithrix. The sequence goes on along the minus strand of JAJYGZ010000298.1, from coordinate 3,271 downwards.
ATGGGGAGCTGAGACTTACCATGCGTTAAAGTCGCTGCTCAAGGCCAGGGGCCTTTCGGTCGCTGTGGGCGACGAGGGCGGTTTCGCGCCGAACTTAGCTGCAAATCTTGACGCTTTGACAATCCTGATTGAAGCCATTGAGCATGCCGGATTTCGTCCGGGAGAAGAGATAGCTTTGGCAGTCGACCCTGCCAGCTCTGAATTTTACAGAAACGGGCGTTACGAGCTGGTTGGCGAGGGAAGGAGCCTTAGTTCGGAAGAGATGGTCGAGTTTTGGAGACAGGTAGTCGCCGACTTTCCGGTGGTCTCTCTTGAGGATGGTATGGCCGAGGACGACCACGAGGGTTGGAAGATGCTCACCGAGGTGGTCGGCAAGGATGTCCAATTGGTTGGCGACGATCTCTTCGTTACCAATGCTGAGATTCTCGCGAGCGGTATCGCCAGTGGCATGGGCAATTCGATACTTATCAAGTTGAACCAGATCGGCACACTAACCGAAACCCTCGATACGGTGGAGCTGGCGATGCGCTCGTCGTATAGCGCGGTCATCTCGCACCGTTCCGGTGAAACCGAGGATACCTTCATCGCCGACCTCGCGGTCGCGATCAACTCCGGTCAGATAAAGACGGGGGCGCCAGCGCGATCAGATCGTGTCGCGAAGTACAACCAGCTCCTTCGGATCGAGGCAGAGCTTGGCGAAAGCGCGCGCTTTGCTGGCGCTTCTCGATTGCGGCGTTAGTCCCCGGACTCTTGGGGAACGTGTACTATGACCTGTAATGGCTATTAGTTGCTTCAAATCGGTCGTTCTGCAATGACTTGCCCTGGTAAGGTTGGATCGTGACCAATATCTACGCCCCCGTCGCCCATTCCCGGGCGAGACGGGGGTACATGCTGGTAGGAATCGCAGCGGTAGTCATAGCTGCGGCGCTGGTGTGGTCGCCGATATCTGCCTACTTTGCTGAGCGTGCTTCCGTGGCGGCTACCCAAGCGCAATTCAAGTCGGCCACCAAGCTTCACGCTACGTTGCTCGCCGAGATCAAGAGCTTGAACGACCTGCGCGAAGTCGCCTACTTGGCAAAGACGGAACTGAACATGGTTTATCCCGGACAGAGAAGCTATCTTGCCCCGACAACAGGACAAGCCGGATAACGCCAAGGGGCCAAGCATAGCGGTGGGCATTTCGCGCCAGCTCGAAGTTCCCGTTGCCGGGCCAACTGATCAAAAGGGCACCGAGTAAACCGGGCCCCTCTCAGTGCTCAGTACCGTGATAGGGCCACTTGGTGGGCAAACGGATTGGTGTTGCGCTTTGGAAACCGACCCCATCGCGCCCCATCGGCATTGAAGCGAATCATGCAACCGGGGTTCGCTCGAAATTCGGCGATGCTCAAAGATTGATGATTTGAGAGCGTAATTGCGATGGCCGTGGGCGATGAACCGGTCAAAAGCGACCGAGGTGCCCCTGCATCTTTGGTCTGCAAGTCACTTGCGCATTGCTTCGATGGTTGTTCGGGCGACAAGCAGCAAAGTGACGATGAGCGGGTTTGGCCTCAGATCCGATCGGGTGCGAGCCCTGGCGGGCAACGAGTTGAGTCTTAGGTTTCCCGGCCTGGTGACCGGCTTCTACATATTGCTGGGGCCGAGCCGCGCTAGGATCGTGGGCGGGGAAAAGAGAAACATTCGCAATGAAGCCGTTCTGGCGAATTCGGCGGTGGGCGCCCGTCAACATTTGGGTATTGGTTGCAACCGCGATCCTAGTCATCGGGTCGATTTTTCTTGGACGCCAGGTCTTCAACAACTCCAGCGAGGGTTCGACGTCTTCGGTGACAAACTCCTCTTCGGTCTCGGCGGTACCCAGCACCGACGGCGTAACCAAAGACGTAGGGAATGACAATCTTCCTCCGAAGGGCAAAGCGACCGTAGTTTTCTCTGGGAGCGGAACGCGCACCAGCAAGCCCAAGTCCTT
>JAJYGZ010000298.1:0-1298 GCA_021790495.1 Actinomycetes bacterium | reverse complement strand
ACTACGACTGGACAGGACTTTGGAGCGTTAATTGCAGTGACGAACCGGGGATATCCTCACTTCGGATCCAACTCAGTCGCGTTGACGCCACGGGTGTTGCCAACCCGACTCCTCTGGTTGATCAAACTATCGCTGTTCATGGCTATCAGAGCGGCACCTTCCCGGGGGTCTCTCTTTTGGCGGGCAGTCTCACGGTCTCCTCGACCTGCGATTGGGTAGTGACCGTGATCGACACAGGTACGGCTTCTTAGTTGCTTAACGAGCCGTCGATCTTTTCCACAGGGCGCAACGGGACGTAGTTTTCGAGCCGATGAACATGGGCGGGCTGTGTCTAGGCCCCCTTTGGCAATTGTCGATCAGCGGCGAATTCTTGCTGACGGTTAGTGGCGCCTAAAGCGACTTGGCCGGATAAAGGCACGCAGAGCCAGTATGGCGATTACCACGATGAGAAGGGGAAAGATCAACGCCAACACCGGGCCAAAGATGAGGTGGACTGCCAGATTAGCCAGGCTGATTCCCAGCCACCCGATCATTAGGATCGCCGCGATTACTATCAGCTTGCGGCTATCAAAGCGCCGCTTTGTGCGATGTTTCCCATAGGAGTCAGGATAATCAAGAGCCGTCGAAGAAGAGATCCCTCGACGGGCGGCCTGCACGTGCGCACTTGCCGATCGCTTGACTACTTCCTTGCCCCCCGGGATGTCGCTGACCAGCGCCAGCAGTTCAGCGAAGGTCTTGGAAGACAGTGCAGTCTCGACGCGGTTACTCATCTCTTCGGTCGAAATGAAGCCCCGCGCCAAGCTGTCTGAAAGAAAGTTAGTGATTTTAGAGCGATCTGCGTCGCTAGCGCGCATATGGAGATCATCTGCCATAGATGTAAAGCTAGCACCAAAAGATGTGATTTCTCCAACGGCGATCCCGACTTGAAACTAAACAGGGCCCAGTAGGTAATTGTCCATGTAGAAGCCCCTTTTTTCCTTCCATTCCTCGAAGGTTATGGCGAAGAGGCGGTGGTCTTCCCACACGCCGTTTATTTCGATGTAGCGAAGCGCCAGCCCCTCTTCGCGGAGCCGGAGTTTTTCCACTACCCGAAGGCTTGCCGAATTACGCGGGACTATCGAGATTTGAATGCGATGGAGTCCAAGGTCTTCGAAGGCAAAGCGAAAGATTGCCGCACAGGCTTCTGGAATCAAAGGGGTTCACCCCGTTTGAAGTGGAGATGCTTGCAATGAAGGAGCAGATTTCAGAAATGCGCAAAGCCATCGATGAACTCCTACGTAAGTAGCACGCACAAGCGT